>CAXGBK010000062.1:0-19134 GCA_964008345.1 uncultured Coxiella sp. | reverse complement strand
ACGACTATAAAGTAAGTTTTGTCGATCAGCAAGAAAGCTATACAGGACCAAAAGACTATATACTAAAGATCAATTAACCTATAGCTAAGTTTGGCCCTGCATAAAAAACCTGTAGCACAGTCAACATCTAACGTAACCACATTAATTTCTAACATGCATATATACCGCGTAGCAAGGCTAGCAAAACGCAGAACCCACAAAAAGACGATGACACTGATACAATAAACTATCTAACTGATAGGTCCCTGTATGAACCGTTGGCCCTGACACAATCCGCTGCTGAGAAAGCAGATAATCGTTTACGGACAAAAGCGTATAGGTACTATACGACGACAAGGGTAACACCCCTTCATTCAAAGAAGCTAATGTCTCCGCTACTTGCGAGCCACGGCGACTAATAGGATATCTATTAGAAAGAGCAGCGTATACCATTTGCTGCATATAAAAAATAACGCTACCTAGTGAATGTTCCTTCAAGATATCGGCCAAGTGCAAAATAGGGAAAACAGGCCACATATTTATAAGAGATAGACACAGCTTTCTGGTCTGTTCACAATGTACCAACGCACGAACCTTTTCATGGTGGGTAGGATAGCATGATTGAAAAAAATCTAACCAAAGCGTATCACTCGTATCTTCTAATACCGAATCCTCGATGCGCGGCAAAGTTACAACAAAACAGCGGCTACGTATAGTCGGTAGGATAGTATCAAAAGAATCGCTGGTAAGAATAAAATATAAGCCAGGCTTAGGCTCTTCAAGATTTTTTAATAAAGCATTTGCAGCTTGAACAGTGGCTTTATGTGCCGAGTCAATAATCACAACTTGTTTCTTCCCACACTGTGGCGTTCTTGCAATGCGATTTAAAACCAAACGCACATCATCGATTTTAATCGACGAATTTTCAGCCGTACCCGTTGGTAATAAAAATAACAAATCTGGATGATGCTCGCGATTTATCTTCACACAAGATGAACAATCACAATCTTGTTTACAACTAAAATGATGGCATAAAATAGCTGTCGCCAAAGGTAAAATACTACGCACACTCTCACCATGAGAGCGCAAGAGCACACTCTGAGGCCATCTATTAGACGCAATAACCTTCAACGATTCCGTCAAATCTAAATACCCAGACCTAGCCATTTTTATATAACCGCTTGCTAATATGATTTAGTACAATGGAGACCACTTCATCCAGTGGTAAAGTAGCATCAACACCTATAATACGATCAGGAAAATCCGATAAACGCGTTAAGTATGTATCTCTAACAGCCGTATAAAAAGCAACAGATTCTTGATCGAATCTATTGTTATCATCACGATTTTGAATACGACGCAAACAAACATCTACAGGTGCATCCAAAAAAATGGTCATATCAGGAAATGTATCTGCAACGATAGCCTCATCTAAGCCACGCAATAACGACAAAGAAACCCCACGAGCGCCATGCTGATAAGCATAACTAGCATCCAAAAAACGATCACAAATGACAACTTTTTCAGACGCAAGCGCTGGTCGAATGGTATCATGAAGATGCTGCATCCTTGCAGCATACATTAATAAGCACTCTGTTTGGCTAGTAATACCTTGCATATCAGACGACAATACCAATTGACGAATGCGCTCAGCCTTGTCCGACCCACCTGGCTCCCGTGTTAAAATACAGTCCAAAGTAGTAGACAACATAGCAAAAATCTTTTTAGCTACCGTCGTTTTCCCACAACCTTCGATTCCTTCAAATGAAATAAAACAACCTCTCCCCATTTATTTTTTCTTCCTATAGTAGCGTTTTGCCCTCTTATGACTGGCAAAAGTCTTTGAAAAATAATGCCTCCCGTTAGGCATAGCCAGGTAATAAAGATCATCGGTTTTCATAGGGTGTAACGCTGCTATAATAGCTTTGCGACTAGGCATAGAGATAGGCGTAATAGGCAAACCCTTACGTCGATAGGTATTATATGGACCATCTCTACGCAAATCTTTTATGGTTAATGGACCTTTGATGTGACTGCCACGACCATAGAGAACCGAAGCATCGATCTGAATAGGCATATTTAGACGTAAGCGGTTGTGTATAACCGCACTAATGTGAGATAATTCAGGCTGAAAAGAACTTTCACGCTCAATCAACGAGGCCATAACAATCGCTTCGTAAGGTTTAGTAAAAAGTAAATTATCATCGCGTGATGACCACTCCTTTTCTAAAAATTGACGAGAAGCAGTGTACGCATGGGCTAGGATATCAATATCACGAACGCCTGCAGCAAAATGATACGTATCAGGAAGAAAAAAACCTTCTAATAACGCAATCGATTCGTGCATTTTACTAGCAGATAAAAAATACTTGTGCACATCCTTTTCACGACTATGCCGAATACGTTTATCTTGCCCAAGATGTTTCCAAAGTTTTTCCCAAGTCCAACCCTCAATAATAGTAATGGATTCACTTAGCACTTCAGCTCGACCAACGCGGCGTATAAAATCATAGAGCGTATCACCAGGTTTGATAATATAATTGCCTGAATACAGCTTATTCTCGTCCAACAGACTCAAAAAAGACATCCAAAATAAGTCTGAAGATCGGAGATATGTAGCATGTTGCATACGTAAACCTACCGAACGAATCGTCTCTCCCTTTTTAATCCTAAATTCTGCCGGCATTGAAAAAGAATGCAGCGGTTTGATAAAAACCTCATAATACAAAAAGCCGAAGTAAGAGGCCGTGAATATGATTATACACACCAAAAGCCGGCTAAATTTTTTAACATAAGAAGATATCGACATAACAACAATATAACAGCTAGAAACACAAATGTACAAGCGCAAGTCCGTTGATAGAGCATTCTCTACAAATACTTCCTAAAAAGCAAAGATGCATTCGTACCACCGAAACCAAAGGAGTTGGATAAAGCATACTCCAGCGTATGTTTTCGACCAGGTTCTGAAACCAAATCGTGGTCACAGCCTACATCAGGCTCATCACAATGAATAGTCGGAGGAAGTACTTGGTGATAAAGGGCCAATACAGTCCATATAGCCTCGACAGCACCTGCTGCGCCAAGCATATGACCATGCATTGACTTCGTTGATGACATAGGAACATGCTCAGCATACGAACCACAGAGATGCTTTAAAATTTTTGGCTCGATTTGATCTCCTAATGGCGTCGAAGTCGCATGAGCATTGATATACCCCAAGCTCTTTGGTGAAATTTTAGCCCTATCCATAGCTTGTTTGATACAATAGAAGGCCGCATCACCCTCTGGTTCGGGCATATTCATATGATATGAATCAGAACTCTGACCATAGCCTACTAATTCGGCATAAATTGTTGCTTCACGGCGCACTGCATGCTCCAGTGACTCAAGAACCAAAACACCTGCGCCGTCGCTTAACACAAAACCATCACGATTCTTATCCCAGGGCCTACAAGCTGAGTCGGGATCTGGATTTGCGCTTAAAGCACGCATAGCAGAAAATCCTGACATACCTAACATACCACTTGCATGTTCAGAGCCACCCGCCAGCATCACATCTGCTTGGCCCAGTTGTATCTGCTGTGCAGCGGCGATTACACTGTGCGCACCCGTAGCACAAGCCGACACTATCCCATAATTAGGGCCTTTAAAACCGTATTCGATAGACACCAGTCCAGAAATCATATTACTGATTGTGCCTGGCACAAAAAATGGACTAACCCTTCTTGGGCCATTAGCGATAATATTATTTTGCTCAGTTTCTATACTAGACAATCCTCCAATACCTGAGCCTATTGACACGCCGCAAGAATAAGGATCTAGAGAATTAGTATCTATGCCTGAGACGGATAAAGCCTCACGGGCAGCAACGATCCCATACTGCATAAAGGGATCAATTCGCCTTTGAAACTTCTTATCAAAATGCTCATCCGGGCAATAATCCCAGACTTGGCCACACACCTTCGCTCTTAGGCAAGATACGTCCAAATGATCGATAAGCCTTATCCCAGAAACACCGTTCATAACAGACGACCAATTTTTATCAACACCTATACCTAAAGGTGATAAAACGCCAAAACCTGTTACAACAACGCGACGCATATATTATTTGCCAGCCGTCTCTTTTTTGATTCTATCGATTGCATCCTGAACGGTCACAATACTTTCAGCATCATCATCGGGTATAACAATCGAGAATTCATCCTCAATTGCCATGACCAGCTCTACAGTATCCAGTGAATCAGCACCTAAATCATCTACAAAAGATGCAGCCGGTTTGATAGAAGATTTTTCTACATCAAGCTGCTTGGCGATTAAACTGATCACGCGGTCATCAATACCATTCATTTCACTCATACTATCTCCATGTGGTTATACTATACAAGCTACTATAGCATGAGATTACAACATTACAAGACCACCATTCACATGTACACAGCTGCCAGTAATGTATGCGGCCTTCTCTGAGAGTAGAAAGACAACTGCATGCGCGACCTCAGCAGCTGAACCTACCCGTCGCATAGGAATACTTTCAATAACAGATTGTCTTTGCTTTTCGCTCAATCTACTGGTCATATCGGTTTCTATAAAACCCGGAGCTACACAATTGGCGGTAATACCACGACGAGCAACCTCACGAGCTAATGATTTTGTCATCGCTTCCATACCAGCCTTACTGGCAGCATAATTAGCCTGACCAGGATTACCCGTACTGGCAATAACGGAACTAATATTTACAATCCTTCCAGAACGACTTTTTATCATATAAGGCAGCGCCAAGCGACATAATCTAAACACAGCGGTCATATTCGTCTCTATCACGCTATCCCAATCAGACTCTTTCATTCTAAGCAATAAATTATCGTGTGTAACACCTGCATTATTTATTAACCAATCGATACCGCGTTCATATTTTGTCGCAATGGTCTTAAATAACTCACTAACAGACTGTTCAGAAGTCACATCGACTGAAAACGCATGCCCTTCAAGCGATTGCGCACGCATCTGTTGTCTAATAGTAGCAACACTCTCTGCCCTTTTAGCAATAGCTATCACCTCAACAGGCTCATCTAATTGTGCAAGCGCAGATAATATACCCGCACCGATACCACGGCTTGCACCGGTTAACAAACAAAGTTTTTTTTTCACCCTTTATCCCTCTAGTAATCTATAAGAGCTGCACCCCAGGTAAATCCTGAACCAAAAGCCTGCAACAACAACCTATGACCACGGCAAATTCTACCATTATCAATCCCTTCACTCAAAGCAAGTATAATCGATGCAGCACTCGTATTTGCATGTTGATCGACGGTAATAATACACTTATCGACCGGTAACTTAAGTTGCTGCGCCAATGTAAGTATAATCCTTTTATTAGCCTGATGAGGAATGCACCAATCGACCGTATCGATTACCACCATAAGACGATCAAGCAGCTGAACTGTCACATCCAATTGCTTTTGCACAGCCCATTTATAAACCTCCCTACCGTCCATTTTTAAGATACATGACCCATCACGCCACATGTTCCCATCCGTTTTTAAATAACCTGCCCCTACGCCATTGGCGGAGCAAGAAACCCCTAACAAACCTCTATCATCACCCTTTTCAAACAACAACGCTCCTGCCCCATCACCAAATAGCACACACGTGCTTCGATCTTGCCAATCGATCATTTGGCTCATAGCATCTACCCCAATCAAGATCACACGCTGCCACCGATCACGCATACCCATCTCTATCAACTCTAGGCCGTACAACAATCCCGAGCACGCTGCATTAAAATCCAGCGCAAAAACATCGCCCATTTTATGCTCACTAGCGACGCTACAGGCAACACTTGGTAGCGCAGTATGCGAAGACGACGTAGCACATAATACCGCATCGATAGACGCAGGATCAACATCCAACTCATCCAATAAAGAGCCCACAACGGTAATAGCCATACTCAGCACCGTCTCATCATCAGCTATAATATGACGCTTGCATATACCCGTACGCCTTTGTATCCATTCATCACTCGTATCCAGATAGGTGAAAGCATCGTTCATCATGGTTTTTTCTGGTAGATACGCTGTGGCTCCAAGCAATTGTGCAGGCAAAATTTACTCCAATCTTCAACGTAGCAGCTTAACATTGCTAAACATAAATAGCATGTAGTTTAATAAAAAAAACACTTTTTTCCACCCATAGTCTATAATAACGCTAGAGAATAAATAGTAGGAGAAAGACATGAAAGTACTTAATATTAAAACGTTAAATAGTATTGACAAGCTAAATATTCACGAACAAAAAATGATCAAAAAAATCTTCAGTACTATTGTTGATCCTGAAAATGACAAGAGTGATAAAAACATTAAACTATTTCAGAACATTGTCGAAAAGCTTGACCAATTCCCTGAAGAAGTCATGCCTGAGCTGGAAATGTTATACAATAGACTCATTGAAGATCCGTGGGAAGATGACGTACCACATTTTAAAAAACTCGTAGTGGATACGCTAGAAGATATCAACAATGACTATTAAAGGATCTCATAATATTTTCAAACCCAATAGAGAACCCAGTACCAGAATATCAGAAAAATCAGAACCCATGATCAAAAAGTCAGCCAAACTCTAGTGTGGGCAAAACATTAAAACCTAGATATAAAACGCAAAAACGCAACGATAGATAACAAACAAAGTTCACAACAACCAAAAGTTCTTTACAAAGCGCATGTTTATTTCTAATATTTAATCATGGCATTCACAATTGACGACCCAAAAACCGAACAAGCAACTCTTGCCAAAACGATAGCAAAATTCTGCTATGAAAGACTCACTGATATTCCAAAGAATCAACCATGCACTGAAGATAGATTTCGAGAACTGCTTAGATCATTTGGAGAAATGGGATTTATAGATGCGCATGTCCCAATCGCTCGGTCAGGACTTGGACAACCTTTAAGCTTACAATGGCATATTATACGCAACATTTCAAAGCACAACCCAGGGATTGCACTAAGCTATTTAGCTCACACAATATTAGTTTGTCATTTACTTTTACAAAAAAACACAGACAAAGCACTAAATAGCATCATAGAACAAATACAACAAGGCAATGCAATTGCCTGTTGCTGCATATCAGAAGCCAATGCTGGATCCGATATATTCAGCATGAAGACTACAGCAATAGAAATGGAAAATCATTACATTCTTGACGGTGAAAAATGCTGGATTACTAATGCCCCGTATGCTGACTACGCACTTGTGTATGCAAAAATAGGATCAACGACCACAAAAAAAATGGGGATATTTTTGGTCGATTGTAAAAACCCAGCTATACATCGATCTCAACCTCTTAATAAAATAGGCATGAAAAGCTCACCCACAGGATCGATTTACTTCAATAAAGTAGCCATTCCAAAAAATAATAGAGTCGATAGTGGCAATGGAAAGGATCTACTTTTCGAACAACTCAATGTTGAACGACTCATGCTTGCAGCCGGACCCATTGGCATCATGGACTACTGTTTCGATGAAACACTGCAATACATAAAAACGCGACGGCAATTCTCGCAACCCCTCTCAAAGCAACCTGTGATACAAGCAAAAATTGCCGATATGTGGACGATCTATCAAGCCAGTATTGCATACTGCGAAAAAGCTCTAGAATACCACCATCGGCATCAAAGCATCCCTGCAGAATTGGCAGCCAGTTGCTATTTATTCAGCTCAGAATCAGCAGTCAAATTAGCAGAGGAAGCTATCCAAACCCACGGCGCTAATGGCTACATGGATGAACTAAAAATAGGTCAGTATTGGCAAGATGCGAAGCTCTACACCATAGGTGGCGGTAGCAATGAAATTAGACGCTGGCTTATTGGGCGCAAACTGACTGCTTACTAGACACCCTCTGACCACAGCATGGAGCAGAATCGCTACTCGACCTGGACTTACGGGGTTTTACAAAAAGTCGATAGAGACTTGTACTCCTCAACACATCCATTTTTTTTCGACAGGCAATATCATGCGTCGTCTGAAAGGAAAGCTGCACAGCTTGTTGCGCACAATAACCCAGGCTGCTAAATAAGCCTAGCAAACGCATCCTACCGGTAAAATGAAGGCACAAACCAGCAACATTGATCACACACACTGCAATAATGCGGCTAAATGTAAAAATAGAGCGAACGAAGCTTGACTGTTGCATCATCGCAATAACCGGATTGTTGTAAATACGTTTAGGCAGGTCAGGCGTTTTGCTGGTATCTACCTGGCTCTGTGCATAGTAAGCGAAGTTATAACCCCAGATACTAGAACG
The DNA here is from genome assembly GCA_964008345.1 of uncultured Coxiella sp. GTDB lineage: Bacteria > Pseudomonadota > Gammaproteobacteria > Comchoanobacterales > Comchoanobacteraceae > CACBGS01. The sequence continues at coordinate 10,853 of CAXGBK010000062.1, read as the reverse complement.
CTCAATTAAGGTACTGACAAACATAATACCAACCAGTGTAGTCGTCATTAAAGCAGGCAAAGCTAAAATACCTCTATCTGCTAAAACGACAAAAAGCATACTCATTTGCATAGCATCACCAATAGCATACAAACTTGCACCGATCGAAGACCCTGTAAAAGTTAGCCAAGGGTTGGCAAGGTACGAATCTAGAAGTGGAGACATAAAGCTCCTATTTGGCTTCGGAGCTACAGTCGACTCGTTTTTAGCAACCGCAACAGGAAAGACCCTTGTCGTTAAAAATTTTAATACCGTTGTCAGTGCAGTTGTTAACAAATAAAACACAGCACTGACGCCGAATATCGATATGTAGGCCTGCTTCATCGCCCGAGGTAATACAATCCCTTTTCGAGATAGATCAGCACACTGCAAAAAGACCATATTGATCGTCCGATTAAAAAGATCACCGACAGCAGCAGCAATCGTCACACCACCTACTACTAATGCAAGAGGAACTCGGCGATGCCAGGTGTTTTCTGGAAACCAAGCTTTACGATTAGATTTTGATAAGGGATTGATGGTAACCAACATATCAATCCACTCATTGGTTATTGCACACATCGTAAATGCAGCAGCAATCATAGACGAACGATACAATGACAGACCAGACTGTAGCATCAACAACACCAAATTGGTGATAGCATACACGGCCAATAAAGCATAGTAAGTCAAGAAACTAATTTGCGTAAAAATAGAATAAACGGGAGCGCTCGTAAAACGCATCAACGATTCAACGCCATAACGACGCATCAAAGCACGCTTTGAAGCAAGTTTTTCAGAAGAGCCTTGCATTTTAGGCTTACCTGTATCAGCTTGAAACTGGGTTTTTGAAGATGGTGATGGCATAAATTAAAAAATCTCCGTGAGAATACTAAGACAACCATTTGAGTATAATCACGTTCAAAGCAGCCTGTCAAACACAAAAAAAACCAATAATAAATCAACAAAAAGGTTGCAAATAATCAAGCAACAATAGATAATAATGGACTATTCAAGTATAGAAGCACATCAATGACTCGCAACGTTATGCAATTTGAAGGCGTCGTTTTAGAATGCATGCCAAACACGGTGTTCAAGGTAGAACTTGAAAATGGACACACCATCACAGCACATATTTCCGGAAAAATGCGTAAAAATTACATCCGTATTTTAACAGGAGACAGTGTCACCGTGGAAGTGACACCGTATGATCTTACCAAAGGGCGAATCATAACCAGACACAAGAACCCAAAGAAAAAGGATGAGTCCTTGCCTCCAGCATCTTCTTAACTATCGTTACTCACATTTTGCTGCTTAGGAAGTTTTTTACGCTCAACATCCACAACAATATCGTTATTTTTGACACACACATTAGCAGTATCGCCTGATTTGATTGAACCAAATAACAAAGCATCGGCCAGTGGCTTCTTCAACTTTTTATTGATCAGTCTCGACATGGGTCTTGCACCCATCGCCACATCGTAACCATGCTCAATCAAATAATTTTTTGCCATCTTACTAACGCACAAATCAACACCCTGAGATTGTAGTTGAACTTCAAACTCAGAAAGGAATTTATCCACAATTTGCGCAATATTGTTAACATGCAGTGGGTTAAACATTACCATAGCATCTAGCCTATTTCTAAACTCTGGAGAAAAGCCTTCCTCTACTGCCTTCTGCGCACTAAAGCTTTTGGCTTCATTCGTAAAACCAAAGCCATTTTTTGATTGCTCAACGGCACCACAGTTGCTTGTCATAATAATGATCACATTCCTAAAACTTGTTGTCCTACCAGAATTATCGGTCAACATACCATGATCCATCACTTGCAGAAGCAAGTTAAATATATCGTGATGCGCTTTCTCAATCTCATCTAGCAATAGTACAGAATAAGGATTCTTAGCAACCGCCTCTGTTAATTGACCACCTTGATCAAAACCCACATACCCAGGAGGAGAACCTACTAACTGAGAAGCACTGTGTTTTTCCATAAATTCAGACATATCAAACCGCAATAATTTTAAATTAAGCGAAGATGCAAGCTGTCGAGCCAATTCTGTTTTACCTACCCCTGTAGGACCTGAAAAAAGAAAACTGCCGATAGGCTTATTGGGATCCCCTAAACCAGATTTAGAAAGCTTGATAGCTGTAGAAATATGATTAATAGCAGCAGATTGACCATAAATAACCATATTCAGGTCTCGCTCTAAATGCTTCAGCATGGCTTTATCTGACGCTACAACATGCGCTGTTGGAATCTGCGTTAAGCTTGCAACCACTTTCTCAATATCCCGCACATCTACCTGACGACTTTTATTATTCTTATATGATCCCATAGATTTTGCAGCACCCGCTTCATCAATCACATCAACCGCTTTATCTGGCAAGTGACGATCGTGCATATATCGAACCGATAGTTCAATTGCAGCCTTAAGAGCAGACAATGAGTAATGCACATTGTGATGATTTTCAAATCGCGTTTTAAGCCCTCGCAATATTTCTAATGTATGTGCTTTACTGGGTTCCTTTATATCAATCTTTTGAAAACGCCTTGAAAGAGCATGATCCTTTTCAAATAATTGACGATACTCTGTAAAAGTTGTTGCACCAATACAACGCAAATCACCTTTAGTAAGCAATGGTTTGAGAAGATTAGCCGCATCTATTGAACCACCAGAAGCAGAACCGGCACCTATCAATGTATGAATCTCGTCGATAAATATAACAGCATTTTTCAATTTGGTAAATTCATTCAACACCGCTTTAAATCGTTTTTCAAAATCCCCTCGATACTTGGTACCAGCTAATAATGCACCCATATCAACCGAATAAACGATACTATTTGCCAGCATTGGGTGTATTTTCTTCTGCACAATCTGCCAAGCTAAACCTTCAGCAATCGCCGTCTTACCAACACCTGACTCACCAACGAGAATAGGATTATTCTTTCTACGACGACACAACACTTGCTCTAAACGAATAATCTCATCTTTTCTGCCAATAACTGGATCAATGCGCCCCAACATAACTTCCTCATTAAGGTTTGTTGCATACTGCTTGACAACACTCTCATCACCTTCCACTTCTGAAACCTGAGAATGGGTAGGTAAATCTATACTATGCTGCTGGGATAAATCAAAATGCTGTCTGTCAGCAGACATTTTTTGATGCAGCATAATTTTATTAACACCTTCCTGCTGGAGGATATAAAATGCATGCGAATCGCTCTCGCTCAATAAAGCTGCCAAAACAAAGCTACCATCAACTTGTGTTTTCCCGAGCGTTTGGGCGTGAAATATAGACCTCTGTATAACCCTCTTAAAGGCATCTGTATGCTCGACCTGTAAATTATGAATTTCTTTATCAGAAATCTGATCTTGCTTTTCAAGATATAACGAAACTTCGCGCTTCACAGCTTCAGCACTTGCACCAATCGATACAATCATCTGACTTGCCTCGGCATTATCCATCAAAGCATATAGCAAATGCTCTAAAGTAATAAATGAATGACCATGCGAACACGCATATTGATTGGCCGCATTTAGTGTTTTTTCCAAACTCTCACAAAACATAACAACTCCCTGTTAGTAAACAACGGGTCAGGTATAGAATAAAAAAAAAAACTTTGCAGGAAAAAATACAACTAAATACTTAAGAAGCTGACTAATATGTTTTTTTTCACAGACAATCTACAAACACAAGATCGAATCTGCACAATCAACATACTAAAACATACATGGTTAGCACGTAAAGAACATAAAAAAATCGCTAAGATACTTAAGAAACCGAAGCGGACACCCAACTCACGAACCGTAAAGAGAAACAAATGAAAATCAGATATAAACGCAATTATTCCACAAACACAAAAAATTTATACATAAACAATCATCACTTTTCGGAAAAACAGGGAAATACTATAGACAGTATATACATTAACTGGTATAATTCGTGGTTCATAAATTGGATAAAGGTTAATATGCCAGAAGTTGAAGTAAGCCGTTGCGGTGGTGTAGACGGGGCCATGAGGCGATTAAAACGATCACTTGACAGCAACCAGCACCCTAAACAAGTAAGAGGAGCCAGACACGTCAAGCCGACTACGCAAAGAAGAATGGACAAAAAGGCTGCACGCAAACGAGCTGAGAAACGTCAGGATAAAGAAAATATACACAGACAATCCAGTCAGCTAGCATACAAAATATCAATTGCCAGACAACACAAAGTTCGAGATAAGAATATTATCAAGTCAACTGCCGACCAAGAGGTTTCGGAAAAATCATAGCCATGCAGGGCCAATAGACTGTATTGATTTTTTTTAGCACAAAAGTTACATTATCCCAAAGGGGAGCTAAAAGTGGACTATAAGGATGTAACCAGAGCCATATTGGCCAAGGCCGACATTGTCGAAATCATATCAAGCTGCGTACAACTAAAGAAAGCAGGAAGGGAGTATCAGGCATGCTGCCCTTTTCACAATGAAAAAACACCTTCTTTTACCATAAGCCCGCAAAAGCAGTTTTTTTACTGCTTCGGATGCCAAGCAAAAGGTGACGCCATCGGCTTTACCATGCAATATCACCGGTTAACCTTCAAAGAAGCGGTTATCAAGCTCGCAAAGCATTATCAGATTCCGCTGCCAAGCAACCAGTCAACCCATGAAAACATCGATCGATCACTGTACAAGCAAATGCGTGAAATCACCCTGCTTTGCAAAAGAGATTTACATAACGACACCAACAGCAATCGATACTTACAAAAAAGAGGCATATCCGAGCAAACCATAAACCAGTTTCACCTAGGATTTACAGGCCCCCTCTACCAGGATTTCATACAAAAAAAGATGAAAACCGATTTAGATACATTAAAAAAGCTAGGCCTAGTAAGCATTAACGATCATGGAAACCATCGTGCCAAATTCTACAAACGGCTACTATTCCCTATACAAGACACCACAGGAAAAGTCATAGGATTTGGCGGAAGAGTGTTAGATGACCATAGAAAACCCAAGTACCTTAATTCGCCAGAAACCATACTGTTCAAAAAGAGACATATTCTCTATGGACTATGGAAATTTAAAAAAACCAAAGAAAACCACGTCTATATTGTTGAAGGATATATGGACGTTGTTTCACTATCAAGCCAAGGAATCAACAACGCTGTTGCATGCCTAGGAACTGCTTTCTCAGATAGTCACTGGCTGGTACTCAGACGTTTTGCACAGCGCGCAACGTTCTGCTTTGACGGAGATAATGCTGGAAAAAATGCCGCATGGCAAACACTTTTACGCATATTACCGGAAATACAACCACAAACCAATGCCTACTTCATGTTTGTTCCTGACACACATGACCCCGATACCTTTACACGAACTTTTGGAAAAAAAGCATTCTTTGAGCTATCAAAAAAAGCCATAACATGGGACCAATACCTTATACTACATCTTAAGAAGACACACGATATAACAACCATTAATGGCAAGGCATCTTTTATCAACGAAGTAACCAAACATGCAGAAAGCATTAAAGACCCATCTATTAAAAAAGCATTGCTAGAAGAAATAAACAGCCAATATAAAAAACAACCCCCAAATAAGAGGGCTAATAACTCAACGGCTACTTCAAAAAACCGCGCACAAGCTCTGACCAACATCATAATAAGCATCCTATCAAAAAAGGATCACAAGGAATGGCACTTTAAGCATACACTTGATTTTCTCAACCTCTATGATGAGCAACAGTCCATTATTTACCAGTGGCTCAATCAGTGTGAGAATACACCGTCCATCAGTGGTCAGGGATTATTGTCCTCATTAAAAGATCAAGCAACATATACAACATGTACAGATATAATCCATCAAACCGAACCCTCAACATTTAACACCTCTATATTAACCAACAACCTATACAAACTGGCCATTGCGAATATCGATCAAAAAATCCAAGTACTACTTAAACCCGACAACAACGAACAGCTTACACCATACGATAAAAAGCTTATCCAAGCGCTCATACACGAAAAAAAAGAGTTACAACATAAGAAACTGTTGTCAAGTGCAGCAGAGAGTATATAAAACATTATATATATTGATTAATTCAGGATAAATATTCCATATAGACTATAATTACAACAATATAAATGATTATTCTAGTTTTTAGAAAAAAAAATTGTTATAATCTTAGGCTACTAACAGGAGAGCAACATGGTTGAAAAAAAGGAAAGTCAAAAAAAATCAAGTCAAAATGTCGTCTCAGATAAGCAAACTGAAAACATCATTTCAGACAGCCTAAAATCGCTCATCCAATTAGGCAAGCAACAAAAATATGTCACTTACATGCAACTCAACGATTCATTACCACCTGGAATAGAAGACATAGATTTCAATAAAGTATGTCGCGTACTTAACGACATCGGAATCAGCGTAGTCGATGAAAGGCCAGACGACGAAATGCTTCTGGTACAAGATGCAGTTGCCGACGATGAAGTAACCGAAGAGATAGAACTAAAAAATGAACTAGGAAGCATTGACCCAGTACGTGCCTATATGAAAGAAATGGGAAGCGTCGATCTGCTAACACGCAAAGGTGAAATCGGTATTGCTAAAAGAATCGAAGATGGAACACGCTCAAGTATGGACGCGTTATCACAATACAATGAGGTCATCAAAAAACTACTCAACGATTTTAAAATCTCACAAGAATCCGAGCTGCTATCTGGCGATATTATCAGCGGATTCTCCGATCAACATCCAAAAACCCATTCAGAGTCCACTCAAGAAAACCAATTTACTAATGACAAAACCGATATCCTACCCACCAACGATAATGCTGATCAGAATGAAAGCTTTAATAGTGAGCTCAACTTTACCATCATGGAATCAGGACCCGACGAAGAGGAAGTGTGCCAGCATATGGAACAACTAAATGCAGCATCCAATGCCTACCAAGAAGAGATAGAAAAAAACGGCAAGGATGGTAAAAATGCTACCAAACTGTATCAAAAAACCGCAAAACTTTTCAACCAACTTAAATTAAACAATCACAAAATTAAAGCCTACACCACATTTGTCAAAGATATACACAAAAAGATGAAAACCAAAGAATCTAATCTCATTAATATTCTGATCAATAAAATAAAAATACCTAAGAAAAGTGCCAGTAAGATCCTATCCTTATGTGAAGAAGATGACGTATTTAACAAACTACAAGAACTCTATCCCAATCATGCAGAAAAAATAGACCAAAACAAAACACAAATTAACCGCTGTATTAAATCCATCCAACATGGCTATCAGCATTATCAAATTACACATGATGAACTCAAACACCTAACCAGAAAACTGTCCATATCCGAAGCAAAAACGATGCGGGCAAAAAAAGAAATGATAGAAGCAAACTTAAGGCTGGTTATTTCACTTGCAAAAAAATACACAAATCGTGGACTACAATTTCTTGACCTTATACAAGAAGGCAATATAGGCCTTATGAAAGCCGTTGATAAATTTGAGTATAGACGTGGCTTTAAATTTTCTACCTATGCAACGTGGTGGATTCGTCAGGCCATAACGCGATCTATTGCTGACCAAGCAAGAACCATTCGCATACCCGTACATATGATCGAGACAATAAACAAAATGAATCGCATATCTAGACAAATGCTACAAGAGTCAGGTCGCGAACCCACACAGGAAGAACTCAGTGTATTCATGGACATGCCCATCGATAAAATAAGAAAAGTACAGAAAATATCCAAAGAACCTGTCTCTACAGAAACGCCTATTGGAGATGAAGATGACAGCTCTAGTGTCGGTGACTTCATACCTGATCCATCGTGTGTCTTACCTGTAGATATGGCGACAAAAAGCGGATTAGAATCTGCCATCGAAGAAATCTTAAGTACACTCTCACCGCGCGAAGCAAAAGTCCTACGCATGCGCTTTGGTATAAAAATGAACACCGACCACACACTTGAAGAAGTAGGAAAACAATTTGATGTAACTCGCGAGCGTATTAGACAAATAGAGGCCAAAGCATTAAGAAAACTCAGGCACCCCAATAGATCAGAAAAACTAATGAGCTTCCTTGAAGACACAAAAGAGGAAGAAGCCTAAAATAAATCGGGCAAAGTAATCAAAAGTTGCTATAAGAAAGTATTGGATATGTGAATAGCAACTTGTGACATACATACAAAATACTCTAAGTCTGGTTATATCTATATTTAGTATAGGCATCGTCGTACTCATGCATGAGCTGGGACACTATCTTGCGGCAAAATTCTATGGACTAACTGCCCACAGTCTATCGGTTGGCTTTGGTAGACCATTAGTCAGCAAAAAAGACCACCATGGTACCATATGGTATTTAAGAGCGTTCCCAATCGGCGGATATGTTGACCTGATAGGCGGCAGCAAAAAAAAAGAAAAACAATACCTCAAACTCACCGTAGGCGCTAAGTCGTGCATTATACTCGGCGGTGTAATCATGAATCTTATCATTAGCATTACCCTATTATTTATAGCCAATTACATTGGATTCGATAGAAAGATATTAAAAGTCGATCACGTCTACCACGAAAGTCCAGCTGAAAGAATGCATATGAAGAAAGGCGATACTATTATAGCAATCAATAATACAAAAGTAGACACACTAGAAGATATGTTTCTGGTAACACTCCAAGAAAAACAGCTTTCAGATGAACTAACCATAAAAACAACCGATCAAAATATCACCACAAACAAAACAACCCATGAAGACTTCGAAATACTACAAGAAGGAAAAAGTATGTTTAGGGCACTTGGAATACGAATGGTACAGGAGAAAAAAGCAGCCATTATAACAGATGTACGTGATTTCTCGCTTGCTGAAAAATCCGGTTTTCGCAGAGGCGATCAGATCACCTACATTAATAATAGAAAAATCAACTACACCTATGATCTGGTTGAGCCGCTAGAGAAGAGAAAAGATACCCTGAATATCAGCATCTTACGAAACAAAAAAACCATCCTATTAAAACTGCACCATCCACTATCTGATCCTATTATAAAATGGAAAAAATACGGATTCACATTTGAAGCACCAAAAAAAGATAAAAAGCTTTATTTCTTCAAACGGCAAAATTTTCTCGAAGCAATGGAATACAGTATTCTACTAACCTATCGATATCTGGCCATGCAATCCATTGTAATCTATAAGTTAACAACAGGAAGTTTAGGTCTAAGCGTATTAAGCGGTCCTATTGGAATTGCAAAGCACAGCTTTGCAATCGTAAGCCTAAGATCTTTTGTCTTGTTTATACGCTGGCTTGCCATAATAAATATCTGCCTTGCCTTTATCAACATGTTACCCATACCTATACTAGACGGCGGCCAACTTGTTTTATGCTGGATAGAGCATCTTAAAAAATCACCTATTAAAAAAAACATAAGAGATTGGATTGAGTCCATATCCGTGGGCCTTATCGTCTGGATTTTTATCCTCGTTAGTATTCAAGATTTATTTCTATAACACTAACCTTTCTTCAAAGATCCCTGTCGGCTACTACTTGACTCTGGACGAGAGGCTGCTAGCCCATGATCCATCACGACAGTTAAAAAATATCCGCTGTCAGGGGATACACCCAGCTCGCTTCTCTCAACAGCAGAACCGTGCTCAGACAATCCACAATCATAACCTGTTTCAACATCATATAATCTTTGCATTGCAGTACGCAGTAATTCAATGGGATCATAAGCAGCACCCTTCGCAGCATCACAATCCTTTTCCAATTCAGCTTGCTCATCACTATCGAACTTAGGTTTATAACGCATTACTACATCCTTTTGTTTTTCTGCTGCAGCAAGCTCAGCAGTTGAAGAAGTCGAATCTTCAGCAGATGCAGAGGAACTTGTCGGAAGCTTGCTGCTTAAATCAGCAATTAATTGTCCACAAGATTCTAAAGCATAATTATACTCAGCCAACTCACATTTTTTATATGACAGATAAGCCCTTGAAGAATCAGCTTCAGTAATTTGCACATAATCTGTTATCTCCACATAACAAATCAATAAAGAAAGCGCTAGACTATCGCTTTTTAAATAAGCTCCATACTTATTATCCAGCATCAATCTAATATGATTCAGTACCTTACTACACTTGACTTTATTTACAGTCTTTTGCTCATGATAAGGTATAACACCATGTTTCAAAAGCAGTTTTGCGAAAGGTACCAGCATAGATGAAGACAATTGAACATTATTTTGAGGCAACATCGGCACACAATCATTTTTTACCATATTATCTGCCACATGCAGTGACATGGGAGAGATAATTGGCAAAACAGTCATCCATCGTAGTGCAAAATCATGAGGAGCAAGCTTTTTTCCCCCACGCAACAAAAAATGATCTCTGAGAAAGTGCGGTGAATTTTTCACGAGTTGGATAGCCCCATCCGGAGATCTGACATATAAATATTTATCCCTCACCTCAGATTGAGTATCAACATGCTTGCTATCAGGAAATAATAGTGCAGATAATGCAAATAATGGCACAGTGCCGTCAATAGCAGCACCGAACATAATCAGGTTTTCAAAGAAATGAATTCTGCCAGTAAGCAATACCATAATTGGGAGGTCTACCCTTAATCCCCCCTCTAAATCAGGTATAAAATCAACCTGAAACATCTGATTCAAGTGAAAACCCTTATCCTCACAGAAATCACGCATATAACCTAAAGCGTGTTTACGAAAAACCTCACTGTTCACAAAAGTAGGATTTTCTAAATCAGCTAACAGCTTCTCATGTAGTGGAGTAGATGTATCTTCGCTAAAACCGAGTGATATCAATGTAATGCCAAAAATT
>CAXGBK010000061.1:0-2530 GCA_964008345.1 uncultured Coxiella sp. | reverse complement strand
GTAGAGCGCATCCATATGACTTTTGCTGCGCTGAGTATATGAACACCGGTCAAACAGGTTGGGATAAGCTGCTGGTCGATATTAGTAGCTTGGAGATTGTACGCCCCCTTTTGATTTGATGCATAAAGTTTTCTGACAAGTGTTCCGTACTCAGCAGTCTGAATGATACAAGTTTGTCCAACTAATTTTTCTATTTGTTCACGAAAAAACCGAACGCCGGCAACAATATCGCCTATTTTCAACCAGGGCTCCATGGCGTTGTCTGTGATGATCATATCGATAGCTTGGCTGTTATGTGCTCTGAAGTACAGAATTTCATTGGTTATATTATGATGATCGGTTGCTAAAACTCTGTTTTGTTCAGTTTGTGTAAGCTGATATGCGGGGTGTCCTTTGTGTAGGACAGGCTCGGCACCAATACCATGCATCAGCCATTCTTCTGTACATTCAACGCCCTCTGCTCGATAAGCCCTGATAATGCTTTTTGCACCTTTGGTTGTTAAGCCGCCAAAACGTGCTGATTCCCAGTTTTGTAGCGTACCTCTTGCTATGTTGTAACGCTTATCGATTTTGTTCCTAGATAAATTAAGCATCTCTCTTATCATGAGCAGCCGCTTTGCACGTTTTTGCGCATCGCTGGTTGTGCTTTTGACTTTTTCCATTTTAATCTTACAATATAGTTAATTAATACTAGCATAATAATATATATATGCAAGACGGTTTATCGTATCTATTTGCGTTTTGTGGATACCACCATAGGTAAATTTTCTTCAAGTTTTCTGATATTAGCTGTATTTGCCTCACGTTCCTTTACAAGCGTTTTTCGTTTTGTGGATGTTTCACTGGATTTGGAAATTTGCTTATTAAGATATGCGTTTCTTTTTCGAAGTGTGCATAGTTTACCTTGTTTTAGCTTATCCTTTAAAGCCAGTTTTTTCCATTCGTCTCTTACCGTTCTTGTGGTTTTAACGATTTCATCTTGAACGTTTGCTATTTTGGCATAGGCCTTTCGCAAAAAAGATTCATTCGGTAAATCAATGACTTCTTTTTTTAATGTTTCTTGAAACCGTTCTTCTTCTTCTAATCGTTGAGCATAATATGCATATTTTTCTTTTGCATTGGCGCGTTTTTGTATTAAACTGTGACGAGCTAAGTTGCTATTGGCAAACGTACGGTATTTCTTGATGTTTAACGCTAACCGGTCCTTGCCTAGTTCTATTGCCAAATCCAGTGCATTTTTACCATCAGGACCTTTTAAAGCACAATTTGCCCCATTTTTTACTAATGCGTGTGCAAGACTTATATCGCCTCTATTGATTGCTTTGCATACAGCGGGGTATTTGTCCGGGCCGCAAGCATTCAGATCTACATTTTTTCTTAGCATTTCCATGGCTATCATATTTCCGTTTGGATTGTTATTTAATTCAATTGCTGCAATGAGAGGGGGTTTATTATCTGGCCCCGTTTGATTGAGGTCTGCGCCATGCTCTATGAGTAGTCTTGATATATACTCTCTTTTTTGCTCTATCCCGATCATGAGTGCCGGTTTGTTATCAGGACCTGTTTGATTGAGGTTTGCACCCTTCTTAATCAATAATTCTACTATTTCATCTTGATTTCTCTCCATAGCAATAATGATGGGTGGCTTTCTATCTGCACCGGGTTTATCTATATCAACGTCGGCATTTATGAGTTTACGTGCTGTTCCACACATGCCTTTTTCAAGAGAGATAATAAGGGGTGTTTTTCCATCTAGCCCCGTTGTATCAATATGATATTTTCCTTTTACTAGAAGGTTAGCGGCATCTTCGTTATTTTTTTCAAGTGCAACAACCAGTGCTGATTTTTCACCTGTTAATGACTCTTTATCTGGGTTTTGTAACAATATTGCTATTTTATCAATATCATGCTGTTTAATAGCGCTTAGTAGAAGTGTATTTATACTCATAGTCTTTACTCTTGGTTGTTTGCTCGCACTCATTATAGTAAAGTTGGTTTTTTTTGCCTGAATTATATAAAAATATTGCATATAATTTGTTTTATACTATTTTTGGTTGCAAACCTTGTAAAATAACATATAAATTACTATGATTTGATCTCATCAAATACAAATAACGTATGCAAAATTCATCAGAAAGCCCTTCATTGGTAAATTTATCTTCTATTGCACCAACTATAAAAGATACCTGTGTGCAAATCGACGCTCTTGATATCTTATTAAGTAGCATAACCGACCGTCGCTATCTCGATATCAGGACGGCTTTATTCGATGATTTAACTTCATTGTATGCATTCTTTACAAAACCAAAAACCGTTTCGACTCCACTCACCAATATCACCCATTTATTACTACAGTATATAAAATCCTTGCACTTGCTAATAAAAAGCCACAAGTTTAAGAATGGCCAAGCCATTTATAATTTCCATATTTTATCTATTGAACTTTATCGCAAATTACTTCCCAATGTATTGTGTAACGATCTTTTCCATATATTATTTCTTTCTATGAGTCTGAAAGAATTATCTTTTC
>CAXGBK010000060.1:0-14708 GCA_964008345.1 uncultured Coxiella sp. | reverse complement strand
CACTTCCTTGACATCATTCAGCAACAATGCCTCCCTACACACCCCAAAGATATACTGATAGGCCATAGCCTAGGAGCAAGATTATCGCTCTATTTTCTAGAAAAAAACCCTTATCAATTTGGAAACATCATACTCTTAGATCCACCCATAGGCACGCCATACTTCCGAAAAAAAGACACATGGACGCGCCAACATCCCCACTATGAAAATGCGCAAGATCTCATACAACGATTTCGTATCATCCCCAAACAACCTTTAATACACCCTGACATCTGTCAGCACATTGCACAGCGCTCTATCATCCAAGACACTAACGGTTTTCGTTGGCAATTCGATCCCAACTTTTTCAACAAAATCGATCATACCACCATCCTCAACATCCAACCGCCTTCGTATACTAACTGCAACATTCACTTAATCTACGGAAAAAACAGCCAAGTCACCACGACCCAAACCATCAAAAAACTACAAGAACAATTCCAAATAACCTCTATACATCCACTGGAAAATGCATGGCATGCCATCATGATAGATCAACCACAGGCACTCATCAACACCATTAAAAATATCTACAAAACGCTATAGGCTGCTTTTTAAAAACCCCTCACCACGAACACCCTGTAAAGCATATACCATCATCAAAAAATGCTTGTCTAGAGAAGCATACAAATCATTATGCGCGCTTTTCAATGCCAGATGCCTATACGAAGATTGCCCAATATCTACTAAATATCCCTTAGAAACATGCAAAGCAGTATGTCTTTGCGGAAACAAACCAGCCAATAATAAACACTGATCCCCGGTCTGACGTAAAAGCACAAGACGCTCATCCCCAGGCAAATGTAGTGCTCTAAGAAAGGCCAATCCAAGCTGATCATCTCCCATGTACAGATCATGCTGGTAATGCGATAGCGTCATAATCAGGTACTGTTTCAAAGCCGCAGACAAAGGAATATTGCGAGAAGAGCAAACCTCATGAATCGCCTCATACCACACCAAATTCACATCGTTTTTCTGAGTCATAAAATAGATCTCAATATAACCGCCACACTTATAGCACATCATAAACAAACGTGTTGTTTTTTTTAACAACGCCCCGTTTGTATAATATAGACAAAAATCCAAACATATGATAAAATAGCATAAGTATTTTGAAAGAAGCACTATGTATGCATACATACAAAACATCCTAAAAAACCACTATAAATGGATTTTGACATGCGCACCTATTGTTATTCTAGCAAGCCTCGCCAAACTCGCTTTGGTAACAGCATTATGGTTCACCAAAACGCTCTCCCTCACACAAATTCTTTTTTTAGGGATTGTATACAAAGTTCTAGCAACTTGCCTAGTACTTGCAAGCTCAGCCTACTACTACAAAAATAGCACCAACCATTCATCGTAGCGTTTTAGCCAAAGCCCAGACATACACCGCTTCAACACCATGGCGTAGCAAAGCATCGGTGCAAGTACGTATGGTTGCCGTTGTGGTGACCACATCATCGATCAAAATCACGGTTTTACCATTCAGACGATACGACACGTAAAAATCATCCGCGCTAAGATTACGCAGGCGTGCAGATCTACTTAAACCCTGCTGCATCACGCCTACAGTCTTTTTATAAAACCATCTAGATTGCATGTTCAATTGACACATTCCCGATAACACTTCTGCCAGCAGCGCAGCATGATTATAACCTCGCCGCCATGACTTAAGCCAATGCATAGGAACAGGAAGCAAAATCATATCTTGCTGCAAATAACTGGCATTTCTCACGTAAGGATACCAATGCCCCGCGAGGACCTTGGCCAAAATGGGTTGCGACTGGTATTTGAAACGCAACAACATGTCTCTTATAGGCCCCTGATAAACAAAAGGCACTAATAAATGCTGCCAAGGCACCGTCAGGTGCTCCGAACAACCGCCTGGACATGAACTATTTAAGCAACCTAACAGCAAACCACAACGCTGACAATTGTACACACCCGTTCCAAACAATGCATATTCTCATAGAATAAGCACCAGCTTAACACAGCAACACATGGTGAGCACTACCGGGATTCTATAGATCCGTCACCGTTCCTTCACAAACTTCTGCTGCCAACCCAACCGTCTCAGCCAGGGTTGGGTGTGCATGCACCGTAAGCGCGATATCTTCAATATGACAATCCATTTCAATAGCAAGGCCCAGCTCAGCAATCAAGTCCCCGGCGTTACGCCCTACAATACCTGCACCAACAACACGACCCGTCGCCTTATCCGTTAAAATCTTCGTCATACCCTCATCTCGCCCGTAACACATGGCACGTCCATTTGCAGCCCATGGAAACACACCTTTTTTATAAGCCAATCCTTCTTCCCGGCATTGCTGCTCGGTCTTCCCAACCCAAGCCACCTCTGGGTCTGTATACGCTACCGAAGGAATCACCTTTACATCGTATTCTACATTCTTCCCACTCGCTATCTCTGCTGCCACTCGACCTTGCGCTGTTGCTTTATGCGCCAACATCGGATCCCCAACTATATCTCCGATCGCAAAAATATGAGATTGACTGCTACGCAAAGATCGAGAATCAGCCTTTACAAAGCCTCGGTCCGTTAACAGCACCCCTGCCTTATCTAGATCAAGATCGGAGCTATTTGGAACCCTACCTACAGCCTGTAAAATCAAATCATAACCTACGACATCTGGCAAAGCATCATTCCCCTCAAACGAAACACGCAATTCTTTTGATAGCGATTTTACCGACGTGACCCTCGTATTGGTATGGAAAACAACGCCACGAGAAGCCAATACTTTTTGAAACGGCTTTACCAAATCAGGGTCTGCACCCGTCATTATTTGATCAAGCATCTCAACCACTTCCACCTGCATACCAAGTGCATTGTATACCGTTGCCATCTCACAACCGATAATACCGCCACCGATAATCAACATACGGCCTTTTGTAATGCCAAGATCAAGCGCACCCGTAGATGTTATAATACGCGGATCATTCGGCAAAAATGGCAACTTCACAGGCTTTGAGCCCGTCGCCAAAATGCATTGCTCAAATACCACACTCGTCGCATCCTTAGACTCAGACGTAACCACAATCTCACGATCACTCACAAAGCGGGCTGAACCCTGCACAACTTGTACATTTCTTTTTTTTGCTAACATATTCAACCCACCCGTCAAACGCTTAACAATCGCATCTTTGTGCGCTTTGATTTTTGCAATATCCAGCGTAGGCTTCCCTACTTTAATCCCCATATCACTAAGACTGTACTGATCGTTGATAACCTCTGCAACATGTAACAGGGCTTTAGAAGGAATACAACCTACATTTAAGCAAACACCACCCATCGTCGCGTAGCGTTCGACCAACACAACAGAAAGTCCTAGATCGGCTGCCCGAAAAGCTGCGGCATAACCACCAGGACCACTACCTATCACTAAACACTGTGTTTGTATGCCACCCATCGAAAATCCACCTACCATGAAAACCATTATTATGACGCAACAGCCAATTATTTTCCAGTACCGACCAAGGATTTGTTGACATCCATACAAATAGCAAAGATACTAATGGATGCATTCAATCGGAGCCGTATATGAGCATGTCTTTACAATCTTTGACCGCGAAATTCCAAGAACGCGTTCAAAACAAAACGCCTTTCCATGCTAAAGCAAAAATCGTCATTACCGAAGTGGGCGCGATCATGATAGATGGCACATCCGACCCTATTACGATAACCAACAATGATGGCGATGCCGACGTCACCCTTAGCATGAACCTTGATACTCTTACACAAATGCAAACAGGCAAGCTCAACGGCATGGAAGCTTTCTTTCAAGGATTATTAACCGTTGAAGGCGATCAATCCGTTGCCATGTCTCTAGGAGACATCCTCGATTTACAGTGAGCAATAAAATCCACTCGGACCCAATACGCCAATACAAACATGCCACCTGAGGATAGAATACTTGCTATATTACGACACCCCTCTTTGGACGCTACACAGCAAAACGAGCGCCTTACTGCACTAGCGTATATTTTCATACGCTTTAATATCGTCTCAAGATCACATTCTAATCAGTTATTTCAAACATTAAGTAATTTATCTATCCTAAAAATACGTGAACTACAACAACTTTCTCAGATCATCCAAAACTTCCAAATCCAAGATAGAGATCACAATGATACTTGGTTTGATCCTATCCATCTGCACTCACGAGCTAAAACATTACAAGTACACGACAACATAAAAATAGAATACTTCCCTGAAACGATATTTTTAAACGATCTACACGCAACAAGCCTTAATCGATACCATCACATAAAAAAACAACTAGCAAGTTCCATATCTCAACTAGCCAAAATCAAAAAAAACATCTTAACACAAGCCACACGCTTCGTTCTTGGCCTCTCAAAAAAGCCCTTTCCCGAGCATAATATCACCGACTGCATGGTGACGATCAAGTCCTTTTTGATGGATGAATGCACCCATAAGCTTTTCGACATCATCTCTCTTAATATGCAAAACACACCTAAAAAGAAATTATCTCCAACCAAGATACCCTCTAAGCATCTTCAAAAAGCCATACCCTATCACTGCGCAAGTAGACAACAATGCATACACCATAACCCATCATCATCACTTACTGATCATCCTAACGAGAAAACATTAGGTAACCAGACCCAGAAAAGATCATCAGCATGCAGAGGAAATCCGGAAGGCGCAGCGGATAAGCCAATAAAAATACATCTAACCACAGCAACCCACAAGCACTCAAACCTGAGACAACAAGCCAGCAGACCGTCATCGGCAAATACATAACAACCCAAGCATACAAATAGAGATTAATAGCCTGCAGCAGGAGTGCCATGGCGATGTACATAAGGTGCGCACCACCCATAGACTGTTTAAGTAGCCAAATCATCAAGATACTCAAACAACTCTGTAAGAGCAACCCTAATGCCAATGATATAGATAACATCATAATAAGAGAACACAGAAACGATTAGCAAACAATTGTATACACTATCAATCCTTCGTTCTCACCCAAACTAAAAATGCTTAAAGCAAGTTTAGCGCATCGGATCGGATTAGTATAGCCATCGCCTATACTATTTTAGAAAGGACCTAATTCATCAGAACTGCTCTCATCATCCGATAAATTATCATCAAGATTATTAACACGTCCAGGGGTAAAACCGGCATCCGAATCATAGTCTAAAATCATACTATCTGAATTCACTCTAGAAGAATCAGCCGCCCTGGAGAAAAAAGCATGTGTCAAAACGGCACCTCCAGTGACACCATACTTTGCCATTATATCTGTAATAAATGCATCACTCGTTACCAGGTCTATAAATGGCTGCAAAAAATCATGTATCCTCAAAAAGCGTTCGCTGTCTTCTAATTCTAAAGAAAAATCAGAACCCTTTTTTAGTAATTTGATGGTCTTTTTCAGAAAAGCTCCCGCATCATCCAATTCGAGAATTAATTGGGTAAAATGTCTCATGGTTCGTTGCATAAAAATGGACAAATTTTCCGTAAGTCGATCCATAACATGCATAATCAATTGACCAAAATCAACATTGTTCGGCAGTTCATCAAAGTCCATCACGTATATTTCGTCACAAATGAACGCACTAACAAGTCTAACAAACTCTTTTACTTTCTCCGTAAGGGCAGAAATACAAGGGAAATCACGGCTAAACGCTGCTGAGGGCCTGTAAGCATTAACAGCATCTTCAATCGTACGAATCATACCAATAACTAGCTCATTACGTCCAGATAATTCCACAGAAGATCCGTCTACACCCTCCTGAAATTGGTCTAACTGCTCTTGTAATCTCTGTTGTGACGATTGATTAAAAGACACCAAAAACCTTTCAAACTCCTCACGAAGTGAACCAAATAGGTTCTTTTTAGAAAGAACATAGTCCTCTAAAAACGCACCTACTATACAATCATACAAGTCTTCATCAGTAAAAAAAGCATACAGTGCTCGCAGATTCTGCGGTAAAGAATCTTGTGATTTACCCAGTATCACCAAAACGCTTTTGGCCCAAGAAAAATACCCCATAGGCCTTAATTCACGCAGATCGATGTTTAGCAACTGAGACATCCGTCGACTAGACGCTTTTGTTTTTTCCATTGTCTCTTCGAACACATGGCCGTTCGGGGATCTATCCAATCCTTGCTCATCAAAAACCAATACCTGACCTTCTTGAATTTGTCTTTGCATTATATTACTCCTTATTTTAGCGACTGCATCGTAACATACAGGAAGCAGATTTACAAAATAAACCTCTATATTTATACATTTTTTTTAAAAATTAATCTCTACTTAATATTCATTGCTGCAAAACTTAATCAAGCCCCTGAACAATATTATCGACCGTCATTCCTTGACATAAGGCCTGCAAAACTTTTGAGAAACCAAGAAGAAATCTAAGCGCCTGCGCACCATCGATCACGCGGTGATCATAACTGAGAGAGAGTGGCATCATGAGCCTAGGAATAAAGGTTTGACCATCCCAAACGGGCTGCATTTGTGCTTTTCCAATACCTAAAATAGCAACTTGAGGACCATTGACTATGGGGGTAAAATACTCACCACCAATACCACCCAAACTGGTAACGGTAAAAGATCCCCCTTGTAGCTCTCCAGGCAACAATGTACTTTGTCTAGCCTTTTCGCTCATCATTTGTAGACTTTGCGCAATATCCCTGATAGATCTTTGATCAACATGCCTTAAAACGGGTACCAATAGACCTTGTGGCGTATCCACGGCAAAACCTAAATGATAATAAGCTTTAATCATCAAAGCCTGTTGGTCTGCATCATAACTCGCATTCATATACGGAAAGTCTTTTAGAGCCAATACAAGCGCTTTTAATACAAACGGCAAGAGCGTTAAACGAACTTTTTCTTTTACTAACAGTGGCTTACATTGCTGACGAAATGACTCTAAATCGGTGATATCAACTTTATCGTGCTGCGTCACATGCGGAATATTACGCCAACATCGGCGCATATGCGCCGCAGTGGCCTGCTTTATTTTGGAGAGTGCTTGTGCGCTAACCGGGCCAAACTTCTCATACTGTTCTACCGGCAGCGCATCTGTAGAATCGGATGATGACAGCATAGAGCGTTTAATATGATCATAAAGATCTTGCCGAGTAATTCTATTTCTTAAACCTGAAGCTTTAACCGACTGCAACGATATACCCAGTGCATGCGCAAGACGACGAACACCAGGACCTGCATAAATCGATGCCCCTGAATTTTCATCTTCCCTCTGCAAAGTTTGTGGCACTACAGCAGATTGTGTAGAAACATCTACTAAAGCTTCCTTCTCCACATCAGGCACATCTAATACCGCATCCTCAACCATCATTTCATAGGCTAACATCCCCTCAGATACCGTTTGTCCAGATTTGAGATACACTTCCGTGATAACACCTTCATGCGTTGCAGGTATATCCATGCTGGCTTTATCTGATTCTAGGCTATAAACGGATTGATCTACTAAAACCTTCTTCCCGGGGGCAATCAGTACCTCAACCACCGTCACTGCATCGATACCACCTAAATCTGGAACACAAACTTTTTGTTTGGCCATTATAATTTCCTCCACGGGCTATTTTTCCGAATCATGTCCCCAACCCTCCAATGCTTGCAGCATCTGCGCAGCTTGATGATCTGTCATAGTTTGGTTTTCTAATAAAGATGCAACCGCTTCACGAACCACATGAACGGCATCCACTGCAAAATACGATCTCAACGACTTTCGTGTATCACTAAGACCAAAACCATCTGTACCTAATACACGATACGAGCCAGGAATATAAGCTCTTATTTGCTCAGCGTATTGCCTAACATAATCTGTACTTGCAACCACTGGAAGCCCATCGCCTAAACACCTACTGACATGCGATTCTGCACCTTTCTGCAACCCTTCCCTTGCCAACTCCGTAAAACTTGTCACACTCCAAACACAACAATCCACGCCTTGCGAATCAAGCCAAGATGCAGCCTGCTCTACCTCACGCAAGATCGCACCGCTACCAAGCAAGTGTATTTTCGGAGGGTTTTTTGGCTGTCTTAAGCCATACATCCCTTGCATAATTTGCTTAGTAATGCCATCCGGCATCTGAGGATGTGGATAATTTTCATTCATCAAAGTCACATAGAAAAAGACATCTTCCTGCTGCTGAACCATACGCTTCGCACCTTGCTCTAAAATAACCGCTAATTCATACTGGTAGCAGGGATCATAACTGATACAGTTAGGAATGAGACTGGCCATCACTTGACTATGACCATCGTTATGCTGCAATCCTTCACCTGCTAGTGTGGTTCTACCTGCTGTTGCCCCCAACAAAAATCCTCTAGCTCTCATATCCCCTGCCGCCCAAAGCAAGTCCCCAACACGCTGAAAACCAAACATCGAATAGAAAATATACAACGGTAGCATCGGCTGAAGATTTGTACTATAGGACGTTGCCGCAGCCAACCAACTCGCGAGCGCACCTGCTTCATTTATGCCCTCTTGCAGCAGTTGACCATCTTTCGATTCTTTGTAATACATAATCTGTTGCTTATCAACGGGATCATAACACTGACCATGGGCACTATAAATCCCGATTTGCCGAAATAGTCCCTCCATCCCAAATGTACGAGATTCATCAGGCACAATAGGCACCAGATATTTAGCAAAAGCTTTATCCCGTAACCAGGTTGTGAGAATACGAACAAAGGCCATTGTTGTCGATAGTTCTTTACCACCGCTCGAAGGATACAATCCCTCAAGTGCTTTTTCAGGAACGGGTAACGATTGCTTGCTTGTTAGCCTAGTCGGCATAAAGCCACCTAGATGTTGCCGCTGTTTTTTCAAATAACGTATCGTGGCATCGTCTGAACCAGGGTGATAATAGGCCGGCAGAGATGCCTCATGCTCGGTCATCGGTAAATTAAGTTTTTTAGCGTAAGACAACATGGCTTGCTCAGACATTTTCTTATGCTGATGCGTTGTATTCGCCAAAGCAATACCCTCACCAAGACCATAACCCTTAATCGTATGGGCAAGAATGACCGTTGGTTTTCCGTTTGGAATCATAGCCTGTTGATAGACCGTGTAAACCTTTTTGGGATCATGACCTCCTGGGGCAAGTTCAGCAATTAACGCAGCCGGAATTGCTGCAACAACTTTGGCCACATCAGGATCCTGATCGGCCAAATACGCAAGCAGTGCATCATACCCTTTAGCAACCAGTGACTGATACTGGCCATCGACCAATGCACCCAAAGCTGCCGCTAATTTACCATCCACATCCAATGCAAATACTTTATCCCAAGCCGTATTCCACAACAACTTAAAAACACGCCAGCCAGCGCCTGCAAAAAAGGATTCTAACTCTTGTATCACACTCGCATTACTGCGCACAGGGCCGTCTAATCGCTGCAAGTTGCAATTCACAACAAAGATTAAATTATCCAGCCCGTCTCTTGCTGCAACTTGCAGGCAACCTCTCGACTCTGGCTCATCCATCTCTCCATCACCACAAAATGCCCAGACGATTCGCTGCTTGGTTGTAGCACCCACTCGACGGGCTACATAACGTTGCCAGCGGGCCTGATAAATTGCTTGCAGAGGCCCTAACCCCATAGAAACTGTGGGAAATTGCCAATAATCTGGCATCAAATAAGGATGCGGATAGGAACTGAGGCCTAGCTTAGAGCCTGCTTCTTGACGAAAAAGATCTAATTGCTGCGAGTCAAAACGACCTTCCAGGAAGGATCTCGCATAAATACCTGGCGAAGAGTGACCTTGAAAGTAAACGATATCACCCAATTGATCTTGCTGATCCTGTCTGAAACAATAATCAAAGCCTACACGATACAATGTCGCAATCGATGCATATGTTGCAATATGCCCGCCTAATTCCGGGGCAACCTTACCTGCACGAACAACCATGGCCATGGCATTCCACAATATATATTCATGCGCCCGCTTTCCATCCATCCCATCATCCGGTAACGACAAATCCGCTGTAGCCGGAATGGTATTTATTGGCACATACGACGACAATGCAGCAACTTGTCCACCATGATACTGAAAGCGATCCAACAGCTTCGCAAGTAAACTAGAGACATCCGCTAGATCACGTTCTAAGACCAAGTCATCTAAAGCTTCTAACCACTCTTGTTGTTCGTCTGGGTCTATATCCAACTTATTCAAAGTATCATCCATTATTTGTAGCAACCGGAAAACAAATTACACTCTAGAAAAAATTGTTTAAAAAAGCAAGTAAGCAATTCAAAATGGACGCCTATCTATCAATCATCATCGTGATTGATACGCATATTGGGCGTAATAAAAGAACGAGCGACCCAGTAACTAGAAAGTATAAACGTTAGGACAGTCGTAGCATTGATTAAACCTAGTGCTGCACCGGTTAATAACTTGGACTGACTTGCCACTTGCGAGACCAAAATAGAAAACTCACTCGCTTGACCCAAGCGTACACCAGCCTCCCAGTTATGGCCCTGGTCCGTATCCTTCTCAAGATTAAGAACAAACCAGTACATCAATGGCTTCATAATCATCAACGTCACAGCCAAAATAATCGTGGGTATAGACAAAGATACAACGGTATCAAAATCCAAACCGGCACCAATAGAAAAGAAAAACAACACCAAGAAAAAATCACGTAGTGGACTCAAACACTCTGCCAAATACACCGAAACACTCCCAGAGGCGATGGACACCCCTGCCACAAAAGCCCCTATTTCACGACTTAGATCTAGAATTGCAGCAAACTCTGACATTAAGAGACACCAGCCTACCGCTAAAATAAAAAGATATTCTCGTACCGACTCAAATATCCCAAAAAGCCTGGTTAAGACAAACCGCTCTACAAAAAATGCCCCACCCAACAGCAAAGGTATCGAAAACACAAGCTTAAAAATATCCTCATAACTCGATGATCCTTTCCCTACCACATTGAATACAACCATCAACAGGATGGCGAGCAAATCTTGAATCAACAGCACGCTTATAATCGTTTCTCCAACAGGATGGCTATGTAATCGATCGCTTGGTAGGAGCTTTAACCCAAGTAACGTACTGGAAAACATCATAGAGAGTGCTAGAACAACACACTCCGTCATCGTGAACCCACCCAAAGACACCAATAAAGCAAAGACAACTACAACAAACACCACTGACGTTGTAATGGTTACAAAGACAGCCTTCTTCAACATCTCCAGGAGGTTTTTTGGATCCAAATGCAACCCAGCGAGAAACAATAAGAATATCATCCCTACATGCCCAACTTGCAGAGCGATCTCAGGATCTGTTACCAAGGCAATACCGAATGGACCAAAGATAATACCCAACAGGATATAACCAATAATCATGGACTGACCACTTAACAAAGCAATAGTGGAGATAACAGCAGCACCACCGTACACCCAAGATAATGACGTAATCAACTCATCGTTTATCACACTCCGCTCCTCCTTTGTTAGTAAAAATCATGTTAATCGTGTCGGCCTATAAGCCGGGTTCTGTCAAGAGCAGTTATCTATCTGGGATCTGTGTCACCACAAACCTCAAGCGGCCTACCCCGGTCCATGCGAGCAACATGTCCACAACACGTTGTGACAACCTATACGCGGCCTTGCTCCAAGTGGGGTTTACCTTTGCCAGCATTGTTACCAACACTGCGGTGCGCTCTTACCGCACCTTTTCACCCTTACCAAATGGCGGTTATTTTCTGTGGCACTTTCCGTAGGTTTACACCTCCCAGGCGTTACCTGGCACTTCGCTCTATGGAGCCCGGACTTTCCTCTGAACAAATCAGCAACTGCTTTAGCCGACACGTTGAAATTATACCAAATTAACTGCAAAATTACCAGTACTAAAAATAAAAATCACAGATGGTTATCGTCTTGCGCTTTCTGAAACGCTAAAGCCTGTTTATAGACATCATTTTTTCTAGCCTTTATCATTTTTGTTGTCACTGCAACCACCTGCTGAAGCGTTAACCCTTCCGCAAACAACAAAGATACAAGTTCCTGTATCGCTTTTGTCTGGTTGGAAGTGTCTGCAACCTTATCAGGAGCAACGACCAGCACATACTCACCTTTGATAGGCATAGTCTGTACCGAGTCTAAGCAGTCTGCTACCGAACCAACCCAATACGATTCATACACCTTAGTCAACTCCTTGGCCACCATCATCTTTCTATCTGGGCCAAAAACTTGCAACATATCTGCAAGACAAGCCAATAAACGGTGAGGGCTTTCAAAATATACCGTTGCCAAAACCGACGATTGTTCAGCCAGCATCGCAAGACGTGCAGATGATTTTGCAGGTAAAAAACCATAAAAAGCATACCCCTTTCCACAAAAACCGCTTAAAGAAACAGCCGTAGTAACAGCGCTTGGTCCTGGAACAGATACCACATGAATGCCACGCGAATGCGCGCGCTCGACCAATAGAGAACCAGGATCACTAATTAAAGGTGTTCCCGCATCACTAACGTAGGCAATATTTTGACCTTGCGCAATGCAATCTAACCAGCCGTCTACGATATCCAACCTGTCATGATCTGTTAACTTAGCCATACGTTTAGGCGATATAAGATAGTGTTTTAAAAGCACTTGGCTATGCGTAGGTCGCTCACATAGAATCACATCGACGTCTGACAAAATATCACGTGATCGCTTTGTCATATCTGCCATATTCCCAATCGGTGTTGCAACAAGGTACAAAGATGCAACAGGATTTGACTTCGCCAAAACATTTCCTTAAAGTGAAAAACAAGAGTACCATAGCAACGCAAACGTCTTCATGCAAATAAACCCAAAAGCCAAGTGCCTACTAATCACCTCGCTACTTTTTCTTTCGGGGTGTCAAGACACCACAACCGACACATCCAACAATAACCTATTCGCGTTCAACCCACAGCTTGAACCTTTTGCAGCAACCCCTCTAGACAACATACAACAGATTGCACTTGCAACACCCGAACATAAAAATGCTTACAAAACACGTCTAGCATGGAAGCTTACAAAAAACAAACAATTCAATCTATCCAAAAAAGTTCTTGTGCATTCGACGCCTCAATCCGAAGCGGAAAGCGTTCAAAAAGGTCTTATCCTTGCGCACAACTATTTGATCGACTACAAACGCAAGCAAGCCAAATCAGCACTTCAAACGTTAGATAACCAACCTTTAGTACAAATGTCTAATAATGCTTACTACCATTTACTATGGGCCAACTATTATTTCCAAAAACAACAAGCCGACCTCTCCTTCAAACACCTTGAACAGGCATACCAAAATACAACCTCGGAAAAAACAAAAATAGCTCTATTAAAAATCATCTTACACACCTTACAAACCGCAAACACAAACTGCCATAGTAACATCGCACAGCAAAGCGACGCAGCAAAAGCATGGATCTCACTAATTAATATTATAAAACCAGAACAACTAGCCAGTCTAGATAACACCCTAGCTGCTGTAAATGCATGGCAAAAACAGCACCCCGCGCACCCTGCCAACCATCTCATCCAAGTTCAGAAACCACGATCTATACAAAACCTCGCCGTCATACTTCCTATGGATGGCAATACCCAAACGATATCAACGGCTATCCAAGACGGCATACTAGCTACATCCTATCTCGACGCATCCAACAAAGCGCACATCGAATTTATCAACAGCTCCAACCAAGACATCCTTGGGGTGCTACAACAAGCAAACGCCAGTACCGCTGATGCCATCATTGGCCCTATTTTAAAAGAAGATATCGAAAAAATTGCCCATCAAAAAACATCCAAGCCCATCCTACTTCTCAACAGCATACCAAACCATCACCAACAACAACACATGCAAAATTACTCTATTGCAACCGCAGATGAAGCCAACCAACTTGCCCACTCACTCATCGAGCAAGGCCATCACAAAGCACTTATCATCTACGATGAAAGCAGCAACAGTGACAAAACACAAACGGCTTTTACAAAAAGCTATCAGTCATTAGGAGGAAACATACAAGAGTCGTTAAAAACCGACGGCAATCTCAATACGCAAATTGCAAAAATCATGGGGATCAGTAAAAGTAACGAACGATTCCAACACGCCAGAACATTAACCCACCAAAAACTTAAATTTTTACCTAAACGTCGCAACGATATCGACAGCATCATCGTGATAACCTCCAATAACCATGCAAGACAAGTCATCCCGCTGCTGCGTTATTATTTTGCAGGAACCACGCCCATCTTTTCATTTTCAAATTTAAACACAGGCATTGTCGACCCTTTTAAAGACAAAGACCTTGACCATGTGGTATTCTTAGATAGCCCTTCCATGGCATCACAAAAAGACAACAACCCCCATATATATCAGATTCTGCACGAACTATACCAACAACAACCCAAAACATTCCAAAAGAATACACGTTTTTTTGCGCTAGGAATCGACGCCTATATAATCACGCGTCATGGCTACCTATGGGACATCATACCTGATGCCATTATCCCAGGAGCCAATGGAGATCTGACGAGAGACGCCCAAAGCAATATCCACAGAAACCTTCGACAACTCGTCTTCAAAAAAGGCTTGGCCAAGCAACAACAATCCTATCACTGGCAGGATATAAACTGGGCCAAGGTCCTAAATCAAGCCCT
>CAXGBK010000059.1:0-3718 GCA_964008345.1 uncultured Coxiella sp. | reverse complement strand
TATTGGTTGCTGGCACAACTGGGTCTGGTAAGTCCGTGGGCTTAAATGGTCTACTGCTGAGTTTATTGTATAAGATGCAGCCTGATCGACTGCGTCTTATTTTAATCGATCCGAAGATGTTAGAGTTTGCGGTATATGATGGTATTCCACATTTGTTAACACCTGTTGTGACGGATATGAAAGATGCTGCTAGCGCATTGCACTGGTGTGTCAACGAAATGGAGCGGCGCTACAAGCTGATGTCGGAAGTGGGTGTGAGAAACATAGATGGCTACAACGCTAAAATGGGCAGCAACGCATCGGAGAACAATTTACCATACATTGTGGTAATCGTCGATGAGTTTGCAGATATGATGATGATGGTGGGGAAAAAGGTTGAGCAGTTAATTGCAAGACTTGCGCAAAAAGCGAGGGCATCAGGCATTCATCTGATCTTGGCAACACAAAGACCATCGGTCGATGTTATCACAGGTTTAATCAAAGCCAATATCCCTTCCAGAATGTCTTTTCAGGTTTCTTCAAAAATCGACTCAAGGACGATTATCGACCAGCAGGGTGCAGAAGCCCTTTTGGGAAGCGGAGATTTGCTATTCGTTTCACCAGGATCTTGTATTCCGATGCGCTGCCATGGCGCTTATGTTGCCGATGATGCGGTGGCAGAAGTTGTTAGCCATATCAGAAAGACGGGTGAGCCAGAGTATATCGAAAGTATTATCGACCATGGGCAGCTTGAAGCCGGAGATAATGATGCGGGATCCCTTGGCAGGTCAAATGCTTCATCAGATGATAAAGTCTACGATGAAGCTGTCAGTTTTGTCATCCAGAGCCAGAAGGCGTCGATATCCGGCGTGCAGAGAAGAATGCGCATAGGGTATAACCGTGCTGCAACGCTGGTAGAGAAAATGGAAAAAGAAGGGATAGTCAGCTCGATGGATCAGGGCGGGCAGCGCAAAGTATTGGTGGCTAAACTAAGAGAGGATTAATACTTGCTCTTTAGCTGGGTTCTTTTTTGAGAATACTGGTTTTACCGTGCATATAAGGCGCTAATGCGCTTGGTATAGTGATGCTGCCATCGGACTCCTGGTGGTTTTCAAGAATGGCCAGCACGGTCCTCCCTACGGCAAGTCCTGAACCGTTGAGGGTGTGGGGTAAGACATTTTTCTTATTTGGAAGCTTCAGCCTAGCTTTCATTCTTCTAGCCTGAAAGTCTTCGGTATTAGAACAGGAAGATATCTCCCGGTAGGTGTTTTGGCTAGGGATCCATACTTCAAGGTCATAAGTCTTGGCTGCACTAAACCCCAAATCAGCGGTGCACAAAGCAACACGTCTATAGGGTAGATTCAATTGCTCAAGGATGTATTCAGCATGCGAAGTGAGCTCGTCCAAAGCGTCATAAGATGTATCAGGATGGGTAATCTGGACCAGTTCAATTTTTTCAAATTGGTGCATTCGTAGTATGCCTCTCGTGTCTTTCCCATACGAGCCTGCTTCTTTTCTAAAGCACAATGAGTGGGCACAGAATTTCAGAGGTAGTTGATCTTGTGTTAGCAAGTTGTTACGAATTAAGTTTGTTAGCGTGACCTCCGCAGTCGGAATCAAGGCCAGCTCACGCTCATCATCTAGCCAAAACTGGTCATCGTGGAATTTAGGCATTTGACCTGTGCCAAATAAGGCGTCGGATTTGACGATAACCGGTGTATTGATTTCCTCGTAACCAAACCTCTGTGTATGCGTATCGAGCATGAACTGTATCAAAGCACGGTTAAGTAGGGCAATTTCGTTGCGTAATACCGCAAAACGACTGGTTGCTAATGTTGCACCGAGCTCAAAGTCTATACAGCCAGAATCGTGGGTTAGGTCGATATGATCCTTTACAGGAAAATCAAAAGTTCTCGGTTCAGACCAGGTTTTTACTGGTACATTATCAGCCTCACTGGCGCCTTCTGGCACACTGTCATGGGGTACATTAGGAATGCCTAGGGTAAACATTTGCAATTTTTCTTGGTGCGCTTTAAGTTCTTGCTCAATAGTGCCCATTTCCTTAGCAATACGCTGAGCCTCTGTCATTAAAGTCTGCGTATCCTCGCCTTTAGATTTTGCAATACCAATGGCCTTACAAGACTGGTTGCGCTGTGCTTGTAATTGCTCAGTCGTACTTTGAAGGGTTTTACGCTTAGTTTCCAGTGCATGATATTGTTCTTTATCAAGCTTGAATTGCTTCTTTGTCAGCTTTTCCGCAACAGAATCTAGGTTATCTCTTAGGTGCTTATTGTCGATCATGTATATAATTAGTCCCTGTTACTATTACTAAATAGCATCATGATCTGCAACAGGCTAACAAATAAATTGTATAGAGCTAAGTACAGCGAGATCGTTGCCAATATATAGTTGGTCTCCCCGCCGTGGATGATTTCACTCGTATGATACATGATCAACCCTGAGAATACCAAAATAAATAATGCATTAACTGCAAGGATAAGCAGCGGGATTTGAAATAGCATACCCATAAGAGAGAGTACGATACCACAAAAGAGCATACTAAAAAGCGTGCCCCCAAGGAAGGATAGCGATTGCCTGGTAGCGGCAACGTAAGCAGAGAGTGCAACAAAAATGGTGCCTGTGCACAGGGCGGTCGTCAGCACAATCTCAGGTCCATTGGCGAACCCATATACAACAAAGTGTAGTAGTGGTCCCAGCGTGTAACCCATAAAGCTGGTGAACATGAATGTTGCAATGATCCCAAAAGAACTCGTTGCGGTCATATGAACCAAAAATAACAAACCATACATACCGGCAATATTCAACAATAAATTCGGCGGAGTCGGAAAGAGCATCGAAAGTCCTGCAGCGAGTGCACTAAACATTAACGAGAGCCCTAATAAAAAGTAAGTATTTCGAAGTACACTGTTTTCAGCAACAACACTGCGGTTTTGATAGCGCGAACGGATGGTAGATATGTTTCTTGGGGTTTGAAATGTCATGGCTCAAATACTCCTATACTATATATATCATTATACCACAGCCACATAGAGCTGTCTAATTACAGCGTGAATATCACCATGCTGCAAAGTGATAAGTTCCTTTTTTCACCCCCAGACGCATACCTTTATGGAGGTAGTCTCCTTGATTGACTAAAGGCAGGCTAAGTCTGCCATAACTCGTATGTGAGGCATGGGTGTGTTGGAGGATAACCGTGTGCCCATAGCCAGGTATATACTCTGATAAAATAACACGTCCAGAGTAATACGCCGATACCATGCCATCTTCGCTCTTTACACTAAGCCCTAAAGCGAGGTCACTATTATGATTATTACTCGGTAATAACTTATGCTGTATGCTAGAATTGTGCTGCAGACTTGAAAAAAGGTCAAAGTCCAAGCCCCCAACTTGCTGATTGTAATCGCGTATCGATTGTTGGGTAAGGATAGCTCTGTATGCATCACGGTGCGTTCGGTTGAATTTTTGATAAAGATGTTTTCTCGTGGAAGCTAAAGTGGGTGTAAAACGCCGCCATTTGGAAGGATGGAGATTATCGTCTATGTGATAACGGTGCCACCTGCCCTTAATAGCGTGGTTTTCAGCGACTGCCTTTTCTGAAACCGCTTCTCGCATGTGAGTAAGCAGTTTTTGAGCCAATGGATCAGGGGAATCGACTGCAAGAAGGTAGGATAACAATAACTGTACATGCGTGTGGTCAGCAAGGTGAAAGGCCATACCG
>CAXGBK010000058.1:0-4688 GCA_964008345.1 uncultured Coxiella sp. | reverse complement strand
TTTTTAAACACTTCCATTTTGTATCGTCCTTATTTTAATAATTTTCTAAAAAGGCATTCTATCATAAATATATATATATCAACATCATGACATGCGAAGATCACTTTTCCAGACATAGCTTTGTCCGCACTAAAACGGGAATATACCAAGGCTGTACGCTTCGTCCATTTTTTATCGCAGCTCTACAAACGGCTTCCGTTCTAAGGTGATGTGGCACAACATCCAGGCCTACAACACATCGCCGTTTGGACCACATACCGCTTCATAGCATAAAGCCTCATCCATAAAATATTTATCCACATAGACCAACGACGAACCACACTGCTTAAGGCATCTTGACATATTTCCTTGTTTAATAAAGGCGTAGGAACAAAACGTATATTTTCACCCTCAACCTGCACGACATATTGCCTCCGTTCGAAAGCACTCAGGCACAGCATCTAATGTTGCCCAGCCCTCTCTTACAGCTATCTCACATAACTCCATACTTCTATGCTCTTCAGGCACCGAGCTAAGACCCGTATCTTGATAATCTTTCCTGATTTCTTCTATATGCATTATCTATCTTATTATTTTACTACTAAAAATAATATCAATAAAATCCATTAATTGCAAAATATTGTATCGCTATCGATAAAATAAAGACTATTAAATCCTTTTAAACAGGGATCTTAATAGTCATCTGCCGCCAAATATCGATCAGTGTGTGCACATCTTGGCGCTTCCCTGAAAACGCCATCAAAGACTTTTTCCATTTCTTTGCATAGGCTTGACCACGACACAAGTTGAACAATGGCTTTGTCAAAACCGATAGACGATGCCCACGTTCGTGGGCATCAACCGCATAGTTCAGATAATCAGATAGCATATTATCAAGCGATTTATAGTCGCTACAAGGATACACTTGCATCGCAATTGCACGAACCATCAAAGGATGCATATAAGCAACACGTCCTAACATAACGCCTGGAAAACGACCCAACTGCTCCTCCATCGAAGCCCTATCATTCAGGCCCCCATTTAAGATGATTGGCAAACCAAGAACTTTTTGACTAGCCTGATAAGCCGTATCATACTCAAGTGGTGGAATAGATCTGTTTTGCTTGGGATTAAGCCCTTTCAACCAAGCTTTTCGAGCATGCAACTGCACTGAATGACAAGATTTTTCATGCATTTTCTGTAAAAAATCCACTAAGTATGTTAACCCATCTACATCATCTACACCAATACGACATTTAACACTAATTGGAATATCCACCGCCTGCACCATCGCCTCAACACAAGATGCGACCAACACCGGATCCTTATACAAACAAGCACCGATCTTCCCAGCCTGAACACGTGTGCTTGGGCAACCAACGTTTAAATTGATACCGGCATAACCATATTCTTGCCCAAAAACAGCACAACGTGCCAACGCATCTGGACAACTTCCGCCCAACTGTAAAATAACCGCGCCTTCGGCATCATGACGCTGCAAATAACGAGCACGATCGCCATACAACAACGCACCGGTCGTCACCATCTCAGAATAATTGAGCACATCTGGACTCAGCAAACGCATCAAATAACGAAAATGCTGATCCGTCCAACCCATCATTGGCGCAATTTGAATTTTGGCAACCACCGCAACCTGTTCCATCTAAAAAAGAAACAATTATAACAGATAGTTAACCCATATTAAATACAATTATCCCTTTTTACTAGAACGCCACTTCTGTATCAAATCATCTTTATCCAACCACAAAGCCTGCAACCAACGATGAAAAGACTTCAAAGATTGTGCGTCATGAATATCGACTGCTGGACATGGAACCTTAGTCATAACCATATGAACATGGGATAACTGACCACTCAGCACTTGCCACGACGAAACTTGTTGCCCAGAATACAACAACGTCACATCCAAGCACTGTAATGCCTCTTTACACGAACTTAAAGCGTTGGCAAGCCCAATCGACTGCGGCGGCAATAAATGCTTATAACGGCTTTTTTGTGCCCTTCGTGCACAAAAACGCGTCCCTTCCACAAAGATAGCCAGACATACATCCTGCTGAAAAAGCGCTTGACACTGGGCATAGATGGAGGCAGCTCGTCGCTGACGTATGGTAGAATCAACAAGTTTTGCCCTCGTAAAACGATCGATAAACGGATAACCCATCAAATAACAAAATTGCCCCATAAAAGGCACATACATCAAACTTCGCTTCAAAAAAAACTTCATCGGTGGCAATCTATCCACACAAGCGGCCATCAAACACAAAATATCCATTTGTGAGCGATGATTTACCATCATGACGTAACGTGATGATGAAAAACCATCATCGGGACAATCCACGGTCCAACGAACACCTGATACATAACGTAATACCAGCCGTATGCCATACGCATGCATCCAAACTAAGACACGAACCAACCACATGCAGCCTGCTGATAAAGGAGACGGAAGCACCTTCGCTAGTAGGATAAAGACGAATGCACAAGTCGTACCTGCAATCAAATTGGCCGTCAATAGCAAACTTGCAGCGACGCCTCTCAATAATCCTAACACAACCTAACTCTTATAATACTGGAGAATTTCTGCCCCTCCAGACTGAATAATATCTTGACAAAAATCCTGCACAAACAGCAAATTTTCCTGAATCGTCCCCCCAACCAATAAGCATTTTTTACGCAACAAATTATCGCCATTAGTATAACCAAGCGCCACCTCCAAGGAAATAGCACCATCGACAAGACTCGCATGCACGGCCAGTGGCATTTGGCAATGTCCGCCTAACAAAGAAACAACTTTTCTCTCCCAATAAACAAGGTCAGCTGTTTGTAGATCATGGACTTGCATCAAACGTTTGCGCAAAGCCACATCCTCTACACGGCAATGCAAAGCAATAACAGCCTGGGCGGGTGCCGGCAACATCCAATCAGGCGAGAGATACTCCGTAATGTCTTCTTGCAAGCCCAAACGCTCAAATCCTGCACCCGCTAATATTAAAGCATCAAAATCTCCCCTATCCAACTTCGCTAAGCGTGTTTGTATATTTCCTCGACAGGGCAAAACCTTCAAGTCAGGACGCTTAACGGATAATTGTGCAGCCCGTCTCAAGCTTGACGTGCCAATGAGCGCACCTGAGGGCAAAGCTTGTAAACTATTTACTTGACGACTAACCAACACATCACGAGGATCTTCACGCTCCATCACAGCGGCAAGCGTTAAACCTTCTACATTCTCTACCGACATATCTTTTAAAGAGTGTACAGCACAATCTGCAAAACCTGACAATACAGCGTCATCAAGATCCTTCACAAAAGAACTTTTCCCACCAAACGTCGAGATAGGCGCAGAACTTTTATCAGCCGCCGATGCCATTGGCATAATAACCGCATCAAATGTAGGATCCACCACATGCATAGCTTTAAGAAACAGCTCAGCTTGCCGCAAAGCAAGCTTACTGGTTCTTGTTACAACTCGATAAACCATATGAAAACAGCAAAACAGATATGATATACGCAAAAAAGCATATAAGTCAACTACGCTTACACCGATCAACTCGCTACTTGCGCAGCATAATCTGGTGGAATAGTCACAACTCGGCCTTGTAATGACGAACAAGTATGCAATCTATATTGGGTCAACATCTCAGCCAACGCATCCGCTACCCATACGGCAGGATCTATATATAGCGCATCCCCAAGGAGTTCCAAAAGGATCGGTTGAAGCCATGGGTAATGTGTACAACCATACACAATACGTGGCCGATTTTCCCTAATCCAAGCCCAATGTGGCAACAAAGTATTTAACACCATTTTTTTAACCCTAGATCCTCGACAACTTTTCTCTATTTGCTCAACCCAACCTACACAAGAAACCGCACGAAAAGCACTGGCATAACCGGATGCCTTCATTTCCAAATGCAGCCTATTAGCACGAACACTGGCTTGGGTTGCCAACCACAAAATAGGCCTATCTGATTGTGATAGCAAACCATTAACTGTCGGCTCAAGCATGCCAATAATAGGAAAATCATAATTTTTTGCCAAAGATGGCAACGCAATAGCTGAGCTTGTATGACAAGCAACCACACAAGCCTTAACATCATGAGAAGCCAACGTATTTAAGCATTTATTCCCCAGTACAATAATCTCTTCCTGCGTACGATTACCATAAGGCATATTATCTTTATCCTGTAAATACACCCAGTTCTCATTAGGAAAGCGTTTGCGCAAAACATTTAAGACCGTATAACCACCCACGCCGCTATCGTAAACACCAATCGATTGATTCATCACCATCCCTCTTTAGGTCCCTCAGACCAAATAAATTTAACTCGGTGCTGTATCGCTGTCAACAATTCGTAAGGACTACGATTAGCCAAGCTTGCAACCGTTTCCACTGGCAACCCCTCACCCCATAATGTCACAGGACTCTGCAAAGACACATTCGGACACAAGCTCACGTCCACAGCCATCATATCCATAGAAATCACGCCCACAATAGGACATTTGACCCCCTGTATTAAAACTGCAGCACCGCTACCCGCATCTCTTGGATAACCATCACCATAACCCACTGCAATAACTGCAACGCGCATTAACCGTTGACAAATATATGTGGCATCATAACCAATACTATCGCCTTCTTCAAAAGTCTTAATAGCAATGACATGCGTCTTCAAGGTCATCACTGGTCG
>CAXGBK010000057.1:0-3447 GCA_964008345.1 uncultured Coxiella sp. | reverse complement strand
TTGGCTGATTAGCATGAGGGGCTATTAATATTCCACGATCATCCAGCTGTTCAATCCAGGAGAACGGCAACTCCCCATACACCCCACAAGCAACTAAAATAGCATCGTAAGGAGCCCTCTCTGGCCAGCCTTTTTGCCCATTAGCATGATGAATAGTAATATTATCGAGTTCACAAGCATGGATAGATGCCTTTGCACGCTTACATAAGGTTTGTATACGCTCAATACCGACTACATGGCTAAATAACGAACTCAAAATAGCGCACTGGTACCCAGATCCAGCCCCAATTTCCATAACCCGACGTGTATTAGCAACATTGCGGAGCAGTAAGTCGGTCATGATAGCCACCATAAAAGGTTGTGAGATGGTTTGATCACAGCCAATAGACATCGCATGATCTTCATTGCTACCACCAAAAGTAGATCGAGGTATAGACGTAATAGCTTGGTAAATACGTGGATCAATCACTTCTTTTTGATAACAGAGACTGTGTTGTGCAATGGTCGTTAGCATCTTTTTCATAAAAGACCTTGTGATCGTCTAGTATAACGTTATCACAGGTAGGGTGAGGGAACAAATACGTAATCGTTATCGCTGGGGAGCTTAAGTAGTCTTCCAAGGTTATCCTCAGTGTGCTTGTTATATTAATATGGGGTTCATTGTTGATTTGAAAAGAGGGGTTAGATTTGTTATTATATCATAATAATTAGTAAGATAAATGATCAATGAGTAAGAGAAAAGAACCGTCGATAAGTTTCGCAGTTGTAAGAGAAGATCCCATCATAGAAAGCCATTTGGTTGCGGACTTGGGTCTGAAAAATCTCTTATTAGTTGCCTCAGGCGGGTGTACGGCTTTGTCTTTAAACGCACTTCACCCAGATATATCGATAACACTTTTTGATATGAATCAGGCCCAGTTAGAACTGGTAAGAGAGAAGTCTAGAAGGTTAGGTGCCAGTATAGATCATTTGGATTTTTCAGATTGGAATATAGAGACCGACAATCCAAAGGGTCTGAATACCGGGGGCAAATTTGAGAAGTTATTCCAGAGCTTCAGGTCTTTTATCCATACTTTTATTATCACAGATAAGGTGCTTACCAAGTTATTCGATGATTCTGATAGAGCACCGCTACAAAGCATGCTTAAGAGCCCCTATTGGCCAGTCGCTTTTGATTTATATTTTTCAGATTCCTTACTGCTAACCATGTTTGGACCAGATGCTGTCCAGCATGCGGATTCTGGATCCTATCCACGGTATTTCCAAAAGATATTTGAGGAAGGATTCGCTTGTGACAATTTTGCAGACAATCCTTATTTACAACATATATTTTTGGGTTACTACAAGCAAAAAAAATCTTGCTGGCCATGGTATTTGCAAAGGCCTACACCATCAAATTTTACGTACATACACAGCGACATTAGTCGTATCGATCTCAAAACGTACGACTTGATTAGCTTATCTAATATATTTGACTGGATGAGCTTATCGGAGTCTACGAAAATTCTAGACAGGATTGCAGCCAATGCAAAGCCAGGAACGTATGTACTAATAAGGCAGCTTAACAATACGCATGATTATGCAAAAGGACATGCCTCATTCCACCACCATAAACGTCTTGCTCAGGCCTTACATACACAAGATAAAAGTCTTTTCTATAACAAATTAACCATCTTACAAACCAAAGGAGTATAAGGACATGAAAGATAAAATTAATCAATTAATGAGAGAAATAGACATATTAAACAATCCATATTTTAAACATTTAAAGGACGGATCATTCACAAAAGAGGATTTCTTAGAGACACAGATGCAATTTTACTTTGCCGTAAAGTTTTTTAACCGGCCAATGACCATTCTAGCTTCAAAAATTCCAACTGAATCATTACGCCTTGAAGTCCTACATAATGTCTGGGAAGAGCATGGAGAAGGCGATGTTAAAAAAATGCATGTACACACATTTATGGCTTTTTTACGAGCACTCGGTGCGATAGATGATAAAGTAGTACAGGAGCAAGTGCTTTGGCCTGAAGTGCGAATTTTCAATACTTGCTTAGTCGGTGCTTGTGCATTAGATGATTATATGACGGGCGTTGCGATGATGGGTATTATTGAGCGTATGTTCTGTGATATTTCTGCGTGTATTGGACAAGCGGTTATCGACAGAGGGTGGTTTACTGAAGAAAACATCGTACATTACAATTTACACGCTGAACTTGATATCAAACACGCACAGGATTTTTTTACGATCGTTGAAGGTTTTTATGAAGCGAGTGAGGAGCATCGTTACCACATTAATCAGGGACTAGCACTGGGAGCTACTGTATTTTACAATTTGTATAGAGATCTTTATCTAAAACGAACAAGACGTCAAAATCGTACCTTTCTAGGAGCGCATTCACGAGCTTTAGGCGTACAGTGATAAATATTATAGAGATAAAAGGGCAAGAAAACCGTAGCGTTTACAATGCACAGTTGATAGAATTTGAAAAAAAGTTCAGTTATCCCTTTGGAGAGGATCGCTTCAGATTAGATCATGGCAACAATTACTATGCCTTTTTTGATAGAATAGGGCAGCCTCACGTGTTCTGCGCACTAGATGAAGGGCTTATTGTTGCAGTATGTATCGCTGTGTTGAGAGAGGTGCCTATAGCATCCAAAAAGCAGCTGGCTTGGTATTTGTGTGATTTGAAAATTGATCATAAATACAGGGGGACACGTTTGGTGCAGAAATTATGTGCTTATGCGCTACCTAAGTATTGGCATATCTGTGATAAAATTTATGGCGTATCGATGAACGATAAGGCTTACAAAGGGAACAGGGTGGCAAATTTTGCCAGTAAGATAAGAGGTTTAGGTCTTGAAGAGAAGGGCTCTTTAGCTTTTTACATGTTAGATGCGGAAGACAAAAAATTAAGAAATGATCTTATGCGCCTACAGCCATATTTTGTTTCTAATTCAGGGATCAAAGATTTGCTGATGGCAAAAACCAAACAGCATTTATCACTCAGACATTACCAAAAAAACTATGCAGCTAACCCGGAGCCTATCAAAAAGGGGGTAAACTATATGCTCTGTTACTCAGGGGATGAAATGATTCCAGAGAAAATAAGTAAAACGTCGCCTGCAGCGACCGCTACCGTTATTGCAAACTTCCAACCAGATACTTGGTCGTTTATTAGTTCTGCAGAGATCTAGACTTTGCCTCCCCAAGGATAGTCTGCATAGCGTACTTTGAAGATAGGTTTTTGATTCTTATCCAGCAGATAGCAGCAGAGTCCATATCGATCGAGCCCATCAGGGCAATCCATGTTATTTCTGGAACAGCGCTCTTGGAGTAAATCAAAAGAGCTTGTGTGATTAAAGACGCTCCCTGCGCGTAAAGGTTGGCTAGAAAGTGCTTGCAGTACTTCATAATGATATTGGGTAAATAGGATATAGTTTTTA
>CAXGBK010000056.1:0-13090 GCA_964008345.1 uncultured Coxiella sp. | reverse complement strand
TCATCATGAAGGTCTTGGCATACCTCTAACCAACTTTGAATCAATCCTAAGTCGATCTCCGTAGCTATATTACCCTGCTTATTATGGATTTGATTGTAAGTGCTTCCTGCTAATTGTGCATCCCCTCGGTATAGCCGGCACCAGACAACCTTGGCATTTAGTTTTGCCTTTGGAATCCAGTGTTTGGTAACATCGTCCATTTTCGCTGTGGCCGATACGATACAGGATGGTGGCATTGCTGAGCGCACCGTCTGCTGATCCGATAACTCATGATCATGAAATATTTTTGACTCGGATATATTTACCCTAAGATGGGCTCGTATATCTTTGACAACGGCTTGCACGACCTTGTTCAAATCCTGCATAGATCCTGGAACTTTGCTAGCACAAAGCCACTGTAGTTCAAGGTGTAGAGAATCTCGATCTATTTTACCAGCCGCCATACGTATCATACTCAACGTGACCGCCTGTTTAGCAGCTGCTATCGCATCGATAACCGCCAGCGGCATACACTCTGCCACTGTAAAAGCCTCTCCAGATATTTCTATAAAATTGTGACGCATTATCCCAATGGTCCCAATAGCGGTTTGCTCTGGCCCAATGTATGGGCCTCTTACAACCAAACCACCTTGGTAACAATTATGCTCTTTTAGCAGGTAATCTTTGCACCCTACTGTTGGCGTCATGAGTATTTTTCTTAAGATATCATTCCCACTACCTTTCATCGGTGCATCTTCTGTATGATGACGGACGGGTTTACTATTTTGGTATTTCGGTTCCACTTCTGCGGCTTTTGTTAAGTATCGATGCGGCATATCCATGTAATAACAATCAAAGTAGTCATCGTATACCTGTATCTTTGGCTCGGCTATCACTCGACCTATGGTTGCGTAGGGGCATTTCTCTCTATCTGCATAATGCAATAACGTTTTCAAATCTTTTGCCGGACAAATCACTAGGAAGCGCTCCTGCATCTCACTACACCACGCTAACGCTGGGGTTAAGCTTTTACGAATCGTATGGATACGCCTGAGTTGAATATGAAAACCATAACTCTCTTCTTTATCTACTTTTAAAATGTGTAATAAGGTTTTGGTCAGCCCACCTGGCCCGATTGGTTCAACAACGCAGATTGGATTATCCTCTAATTCAGAACAGGCTTGTATGACGTTGTGACACCTAACCTGCATATCCGTCTGATTTATATTTAGAAAGTCTATACCTTTATGATGAATATGATCTAAGCTTGCGCACAGATCATAACCGGCTAAAAGCGCAGCTTGATCACCTGATACCATCACCGGGGCACCTAATATAACAACCTCGTCTCCTTCATTAATTGAACGATCATGATGCGCTCCCTTTTGAACTTGGCTTATTGTTTTACTGTATAAAACTGGCTTATCTAAACCGATATTACACGTTTCTGTTGGAATAGTAGGGGATGATCTAAAAAAAGCTGCAAGCAATGGTACGCCACACTGGTTTGCAAAATAGGCAGCGCCTTTGTTGCCATCTAGCCAAGTTTGTCTAGGGGACGCCACTAAATTATTATGCTCTGCCTCGACTGAAATATCGGCAGTAGCTATGCCTAAGATATGCGCTTTTGTAGCAGATCCGCACCCAATTGATGCTGTCTGCGCAATTGCAAACCCTACGGCTCGACAAGCCGTTTCATAAGGACAGGCATCATGATCTTCATAAACTTGTACGTAGGATGCTAGGTACATGTTTTTCTTTTTTATCTTTGTTAACCCCGTATCCATGCATCGGCTATGTGATTCGCTTTCTGGCCTGTAATAAATAGCGGCCTGGCCACAAAAAGGATTTATGACCCAATCACCTTTTAAACAATCTGATCTTAGCTCTTTCAAATAGCCGTTATCTAAAATGGCTTCTGGTCTGTCCAGCAACTTTATTGACTCTGATGTGGATACAATTTCGATATCAAAAGGATTTTTACGAAGCGTTTCTGTATATCGATGGTAAATACTATCTATCATTTGCTGACAAAAACCAAGCTCCAGCTGGCCATTGATATTTTCTAAGCCATTTTTTCCTAGATCGGATAGATCAATTATTATGGCTTGCTGAAACTCATCTTCGTAGCGAAAAAACTGCTCCATTTCATAGATACTCCATAAAACCTTGTGGGATGTCGTATCGTGTATGCAGGGAATAAGACTATTTTTTTCGTCCCGCGTAAGCGGTTTATGATCTTTAGTTGTGAACCTATATTGCATAGCGCAAACGATTCTTTTTGTAATGGGAATTTTGCAATGCCGTGACATGCTTTGTAGAATAAGGCTTTCTTGTGCCTCTGATCCTTCTCGAGCGGTAACCATCACATCTGTATTATTATCCCACATAGCTTCTTTGGTTTGGTATGTTGCAGATAATAAGCTTTTGTACTGTTTTTTATCGTCTTCGGTTAACGTATCCTCTGTCCATAAAAAGAAACAGGCATGGGCCTCTATGCTTTCTAATTTTGGTTGTCGTAGTTGCATGCGTGACAACAGATGGGACAATTGATTTTTGGTTAATGCATCTCTGCGCTGAAATATTTCCACTGGTTGTATGCGTTTGAGCTCATAGTAGTGATAGCATAGATAGGGAAATAATTCCTATTTTTTTCGAAATTAGTTATTTTACGAACAAAATCCATTATAATGGATTGCATTGGGGCCAAAGGTCTAATAAATGGCTATATATATATTAAATCACCATTAAACAGTTGTATATCATTTATAAATGTGTTATCATTCTTTAAGTCAGCTGCAGAACAAAGATGTCCATTCCATTTTTAGATATATTTAACAATACCTCTGAAAGAACGAGATGCATAAGTATGAGTATCCTTATGTTCCTCACTATTATCGGTTACAATGTTATGCGGGCCATGAAAGAAGCTGTCTTGGTGACCCTTCCTGGTTCGGGCGCATCCTATATACCATTTGTAAAAGTTTTTGTGGTTCTGCCATGCTCATTTATCTTAGGAATTCTTTATCTATACATACGAAAGAATTACGGAACTATACGATCCTACCAGACTATTTGCTCTATTTTTCTGGGTTATTTTTTCCT
This sequence comes from uncultured Coxiella sp., assembly GCA_964008345.1. Taxonomy (GTDB): domain Bacteria; phylum Pseudomonadota; class Gammaproteobacteria; order Comchoanobacterales; family Comchoanobacteraceae; genus CACBGS01. Next base: position 10,006 of record CAXGBK010000056.1, on the reverse strand, counting down.
TTTCAACTTTTTTCTTGTTCCTTATCATAGCTACCTCCACCCATCTACCGAGTGGATCCATGCCATGCAAAACGCCTACCCAAACATTCGCTTTGTTTTTGGTATTGTTGGCAACTGGTCAGGCTCGCTCTATTATGCTTGTGGGGAGCTGTGGGGAACCTTCACCTTGCTGATACTTTTCTGGCAGATTGCCAATGAAATATTTACCTCAGAAGAAGCTTCGCGTATCTACCCCTTTTTAACCGCTGTATCGTCTATTGCACTGGTCCTGGCGTCCTTTGTGATCAAAGCACTTAGCAACTGCCAAAATCCTCTTGAGACCAGCACATTCTTTATTTTACTGCTAGGCGCATCGATGGCTTACTGTGCAACAACCGTTCGACATCAATTTGCCCAAGCACCTACTAACAACCACATCGCCCCTAAGAAAGTCAAACAATCTCTTTACAAAAGCTTCTACACGGCTATGCAAAAGCCACATATCCTCTACCTTGTGCTCTGTGTCTTAATCTTTAGCACCCTAACGAATATTATTGAAATAACCGTTAAGGAACGCATTACGCAGCTATTCCCAAACCAAGGCGGCTATTTGGAGTTTTTCAGTATATTCACTTTTTATAAAGGCTTATTCTGCGCAATCGTCAACACCCTAAACATCCATTACTTACGCAGAATTGGCTGGTTTACGATTGCTATGATTACACCTATTGTTTGTATCGTCTCCGTTAATAGCTTTCTCTTTTACACCAGCGGCCTTGTACCTGATCTACTCATATCACAAATACCAAACTTCCACCTATACGCTGTATGGGGCGGCACTGCTGGGATCATACTTATCTATACAGCAAAATATACCTTTTTTGATATCACTAAAGAAATGGCCCTTATCCCATTACCTGATGACATACGGGCAAATGGCAAAGCAGCTGTCGACGGCCTAGGGGGACGATTAGGCAAGTCAAGTTACGGCGCAATACATACTATTCTATGCGCCTTAACGGGTTTTGATCATATGCAAGAGCTGTCGCCTTACATCTTCACGCTCACGCTTGTTTTGTCTGTAATATGGCTCATTGTTATGCATAAGCTTAACGCATGCTACTCTGAAGCGGTTATGAGTAACAGCGAAGATAAAATCGATGTTGCGACACCAGAGACAGATGTGGACGCCAGCCCGGTTACGGCATAATTTTTAAGCTAGAATTTTTATACGCCTACTAACTCAGGGTTGTCAGAACCATTATAAAGCGGCTGTCTTTCTTCCCGTACCTGACGACCTTCTGGCCTGCTTCGCTGCCAAAAACCCCATGAAAAACGCGACCATCGACCAGTCCGTGTGGTAGTGTCACTAGGTGCCAAACCTGCTCTTCTTTGGCTACGATGGCCTGCATGTGTACTCTCGGCAGCAACGGCGCTTGCTGATAGGGGTCTGCTTCTGCGTAGTCGCTGGATACCCATTTTCATTGTCTGTTTAGACCTTCTAGCTAAACTAAATATCGCATAACCGATTACCGCCGACGGTAAAATAGCATAGCTATAGACACTAAGTACCGGTAATGCGCTCAATACGAGGCTCACGCTGAGTATACTTTCCCATCTACCCCACAAGCTGCCCTCAGAGATCTTAGCGTGTATATGATCTGTATTGCCTATTAACCACGAAAGTTTTTTCGGCACCTCTACTTTATCGATCTTATTCCAGCGGTTTTTTTCGATATACGCCACCTCATCCTCTGTAACGCCTTCCTCCACTAAAGCTTGTTTTAGGTAAACAATTCTATTCATCCGATAGAACCAACCTTGGCATAAAGCTTGCAAAGCTTTGGCCACTTGTAGAACAGCTAACATCGATGCCGGTATAATTGTCCCGGGGATAAGCGCCCCATTACTAACGGCAATAGCTAGCGCTATCACCGTAGCCGTGCTGAGTTGTAATATAGGGTTTCTCTTGGTGACCCATATTGATCTTAGGTCTTTATTTAATTTAGTATAACGATTATCAACTTCGCTGTTATCAATGGTAAGCCGTACTGTAGGTGGCCTCCATAACCATTTCCAACCGCTTTTTACACGCACCAATTTACGTGCAGGCTGATCAATGTGAGAAAAAACAACAAAATCCTCTTCTTCGCTATCCTCTCCGTCTAGCACATCGTCTCTTTCAGGGGCAATGGATAATAACCCTTGAAGACGCTTACGACTCGATTGTAATGTATCCTCGCCTTGTCTATCATCAAGAGAGGCCTGAGCAAAGCTGATATCCTGATCTGCTCTCAGTTGTTCAGCATCGCTATCACCTACAAACTTACCTGCGAAGAGCGCTTCATTATCATTCATAAATGCACTTGCTGCAGGGTATTTCTCAAAATGTGATCGAAGGAATGTCTTCTCTGGTACCCACTCTATTATACCACGTAAAATCACTGGCCATGGTAGTATAGGTTGGCCATCTGCAAAGACAAAGAGGTCTGGTGTACAAAACCCTCTCATCTGATCCATCATCGTTTTTAATTCAGTAGAGATAGTGTCTTGGGTATCCTTCTCACCTTCTAGGATCAAGCTGGAGAGAAATGTCTTTAACGGTTCTGCTAATTTGTCAGTTACTAATGATGTCTCATTATGATTTGGGTCTAAGGCCGCATATCGCTCGGCCAACGAATCAACTTTACCTTTGTCCATTGCAGCTAAAGTAAACGAACATTGTTCAAATTCATCTTGCTCAGTGGCTATGTGATCTAGAAGCTTTGTAAGCCTTGTATGCGATTTCTTCAATAGAACATGGGTCTCTGCGCCGTTTATCTCGAATAATGTAAATACATTTTTAAGTCTACAATGCGCGTATCGTATATAAAAATGATCATTGATATGGCCTCCAGGCGAAAAAATCAATAAAAGTACTTTAACCATGTATTTTGACAATATAGCTCGGCGCGTATCTGAAATACCCCTGTCTTTATTGATGATTGCATAAAACTGCATCAGCATAACCGCTGGGTATAGGTCATTCCATGCACCTTCCCCCATTTCTATCCTTTTTGTATCACGTGATCTTGATCTGTTATTAATAAACTGATCTAGTAAGCCTTGTAGCCACAACTTAAGCTTACGACCGTTGCTGGCTCTATCATTGCTGACTAGCCCTGCAAGAACAAATAGCGGGCTGACGGATAATTCTGTATCCGAATCGCCACACATATTTTCTTGATTATTCCTAAAAAAAAAGTCCCAATCAACCATAACCAATCTCGATAGTATATCCTTTTTATGATACATGTCTCTACCTTTTATTGCTAGTGTTTGCTGATACTATATAGCGGTTATATAATTTACTTGCATCCGCTGAATGCTTTTGGTAGCTTGTAATTTAGCTATTACCAATTCTTGATATGAAATTCACAAAAACACATAGCTTTAATTTGGTGCAAATTGGCATTTTATTTTTTATGGCTTATGCCAATGTACATGCAGCGTCGCCAGCAATTTGTCACACCATCGATAATAGAGCTAAATTCGGACTGGATATCATCTCCACAAATTGCCCTATCTCAAAAGATATTAGTAAAATCGACAGTAGCACCACACTCACGTTCTGCTTTGATAAGGACATGGAAGCGTCTTGTATTATTCGCTTTGGTAGAGATTCACACCCTAAATTTTCTCTCATCTATATTAAAGGCTATCCCTTTATCCCTCTTTGTAAAAATAAGGCAATACTTTCTCAGCCAGGTTATCGCTGCGAACTAACAAAAGATGGTAACCAACATACATTAACCATTAACGCCACCCACACTATTCGATAATCTTCTTGAAGCCTGGGTTTTTCTTGTACTCTGTAATGATTTGCTCTACCAGCTCATCTACGAGACCTTTTTGCTTATCTGCATCTATTTTTTCGCCCGCTTGCTTTATTTTCTCAGCTCGACGCTGTAGAAAACTTGCGGCAGATCCGCTCGGAAAAATCCTTGCTAAAACTTTTCTTGCTTCTTTTGGCCCAATTTGCGCGTATAGTTGATTACGAAGTAAATAATCTTCGGTTGTTGTACTAAACGCCCAAAGCTCTATGGGACCAAGCGTGAGCGTCACAAGCTGCGTAGCAACCCCTTGCTTGGTTGAGAACATTGCCAAAATAGTGGCACCACCAGGACCTGGACCGCGAACAAACTTTCTTAGACCTTCCTCTGCAGAGCTCGATAGACCAAATACGGCCTTGGTTTTCTGAATCGATTGTTCCGGGCCTGCATCCATAATAAAGATAGACGTTGCAAAATCGACCATAATAGAGTCAAAATCTTCAATAGACTGTGATAAAAGAGATACTTGAACCCGCCACTTTCTACCTTCCCGCATATCTTGAATAACTTGCTCTCGAACAGCTTGCGCTTTACTAGTCCGGTGAAATTCGTCTAGCACTAACCTTTTAGGATCTTCTTGTGATTCGTTAACCTTTTGCTCATGATAATCCAAGTAGACTTTAGGTAGATGAGAAAGCGAAGCAATATTGGTATAGAAGTCTCTTGAGACGACGTATCTAGCTAACATATACATAACCGCCGTTTGCCTATCCGCTGCCGCACCACCTGCTTTTGCCACTTCATCCAAATCTAGTGAAACGACTCTAGCTTCTCCTAAATCGAATTGGGTAACTTTGGATAAGATAGGATACTCTCTAACTGAGCTCGATATCATCCTTGTAAACGCCGCAATCAGACTCTCCCCTGTTGGGGTTGTAATCTTACCGTAGAGATCTTCTACAGCTGTTGTTCTACAGATACTCGCCAGATCGCTTAGTATCGGCATTGCATATCGTTGAGCTAGATAAGCCTCTTGCACAAAACCGGCTATGAAAAGGGCATCTGTAACCTCCCACCAGCTGGTTTTCACATCGGATACAAACCCAATATCCTGAAGAATAGCGTCAAGATCTTCTTCCGTTCCTTCGGTGTAAATATGGGGATTACCATCGTCAGCGTAAGACTTATAGACTTCATCTACTACCAGGCCGACCATATCAGATAGCCCATCATACGGCGCATCATTACCCACAGGTGTACTAAGAAGCGTAATGAAGTTAACGAGAAACGATCGTTCACTTGGCATCGGGAACCTTGATCCTAACTGCGTATCAAATGGATTGATACTGTACTCAGGTGTCATTCTTAACCTAAAGTATCCTGCTTGATTCCTCTTCTCTGGCGGAAGTGCTTCTTGTAGTAGGGACACCAAACCACTACTAGATGGACCGATATCAATAATGGCGATCCTTGGTAGGCGTTTTAACCCACCCATGATACACAACGCTAGATTCATTGCATTCGATAATACCGACTTACCTGAACCAGGTCGCGCATAAATTAGGTCAATACACGTTGTTTGTAGCGGTGAGCCAGGCTGATAAGGCCATAGCTTGCCATCTGGGGAACGGAATAATAGTGCGCCTCGCTGCCATGGCGAGGTTGGTCTAAAAAGCGGAAGCATGTCAATTGTATCGGATAATGATGCAACGGTTGTTGTAGCAACGCTGTTAGAATTGATAGCCAGAATGGTCGATAGCACGCCCTCAAATGCATCACCTGTGCTTTGACTCACATCGCAACTTCCCCATCCCTGTACGGCCCTCGCAAGCATGGCTACGCGCACTTTGAGCTTACGCATTTCACTTTCATCCGCCCAAGTTGTTAAGGATACTCGCAATTTTACCACGCAATCATCGGTGTTGAGATCGATATACTCCAATAACTCTATCCCATTCGCTATAAGCCTATTTTGACTGGAAGAAAAAGACAACAGACTGGTTAGTGCTTTTTTTATTTTCAATGATGACAACCCATCGCTATCGATCATATAAGATATACGCCATGGAATCGATGACTGTAGAACCCGACTCATAAGCATACTAAAGATCTGTATTTCCTTTGGAAATAAGTCGATGAATACACATCCGTAAATTTTATCTCCTATCTTACAAGTATCCATACTGATATTATAGGCGTCTCGTGGGAATATTTGCTTTGATATGTTAGGCCAAAGAATATCTGCAATGTCACCGGAAAAGCTTTTTGCAATCTTTGGCCTTACGGTGTCTCCTGGAAGAACCGGCTGCCATGATCTATCTGTAAATGATGGATCTATCTGTGTTCGGATAACTTTTAAGGCTTTATGGACTTTGAGCATCTCGGCTTTAATCCCATAGCTTTGCACATTGCTTACCAAGGATCGTACATTCGTCTCATGACTATCTCTTAGGTCCGGAATAGCTGCTATTACGTTTTGTGTGTATCGAAAGACTGGGACATTATCGTCTTTAAACTGCTTCGCCTTGTCCGATTGCACACGCTTCTGCTGCTCCTGTGTCAGACTAGATACTCTGGTCCATAGCGCAATATAGACTTTTTCTGAAGCGGTATAACGCGCCATATTTGTTAATCTCTCGTCGATTAAATCCCCTAAGTCTAATTCGCAAGCTTGTAATGTTTCTATACTATCCGCATAGTTATCCCTGATCTCATTGATAACCGTTTCGGGATCGTACTCAAATAAAACTTGCAGAGAATGCCCTGGAATACTCATAAAAGGGCGAAATGTAGCCATCAAGCCATCGCGTATTTTCTTAAATTCCTCGGTTCCAACTAAACTTGTCACCCCATGTACTTCGATGATAGACAATAATGATCCGTCATTTGTGACGAGGGTTTCTTCACTATCGGCTGTTTGTATCTCACAGTTTGCGTCTACTGTTGCTTTTGCTGCAGAGCTGTAATAAGCCAAGAGAACATCGATTGCATCTAATACTGGATCTATGATTGTTGCCATGACGATTCCTATTGGTTTCCGTAAACTGATAAATCGGTTTCAAGTGAATTTACCGCATCCTTTGACCAATCTTTAATTTGATCAGCAAAGCTGCTAAGCTTCGGAAGAATACGAAAACTTCTCATAATTTCCCCTTGGATCTTTGGAGAATTTTTGACACTAGAATTGATCACCATCTCTCCAAACGCCTTGGGATCAGATCTACCCTCACCATAGGTATTTTCAATGACCTTCGACCGTAAGCGTAGTGTATTGTAGATGGTTTGTGATGCGGCCTCGTGTGCTGTTGCATTTAGTATTGCGCAAAATATGGTATGCATGATGCCGTTTAATTTATTCTGTGTTATTTCTGGCATATAGATTAGTGTGCCACCACTGTTTTCTTTGACACCAATATTCTCAACGAAGTGACATTGTGCACATAGTGGACATGCCGTGACGAGATTTTTCATTTTATTGTTGATGTAATTGTGATCGATATTAACGATACTCATATGTCTAATTGCTTTGAATCCGCAGTACCGACAAGTGTTGTTGTCTCTCGCTTTCACCTTATCAGCAAACTCCGCAAAGCCGGGTGTGGCATCGCGCTTACAATATCTAAAATACTGCCTGTTTCCAAATTTTAGTTCAAGATCAACTTGTTTCATAGACTTTCACTACCATATTTTACCACAACTTAACTTGCTTATCTGGAGACGAGACTTAACTAGCTACTCCATACACTTGGATCTACAAACGCTCCTCTGTAACTTTCATCGATGCTTGAGAAAAATGTTGTAGCACCTTCTCCAAGTACTTGCGGCATAAAGATCAGACCAACAGCGGCAGCAAGATAAATAAAAGGAAATCCAATAGGAACTTGTGTTGGACTGTCGCGATGTTGCTTAAATTTAAAGACAGACGCTACCGAAAACGCAATACCCGCCACGTAGCTAAGCGCACCCAAGAGGTCAGCGATACTACAGAAATCAGATAAGACCCTGTTGAATACAGCAAGTAGGCCATATCCAGGTTCAGAAACACTGCAGACACTTTGGGCTTGAATTGAGACCACACATAATTGCAGTAGTGCAATACAGGACCACTTATTTGCCAGTAGAATTTTGCTGTATGATCTAGTCATGCAGCTCCTTACGTAAATCTATTTTAAGATTAGCATGGCGGAGATTGCATTTCAACTATGCATTGCTTCGAATACCCAGAATCCAAGTAATAGGGTTTGTTTAAAGATTTAATATCTTTCGATCTTTGCTATTGCCAAAAAATAATCACGCTGCAGCGCTGCTATCCTGTTATTGAAAGAGGGTGGAGGCTCACCTTTGCATAATGCTTACCTGACTTTGGACAACGCTACCAGTAGGCTTATTGTTTGGTTCCATAAATACCCTCATATCCTTCATCAAATTTGCCAAATCATCTTCTCTGATATTCCTTCTTTTGTTGCTATAACGTTTCTTTTCTTCAGTGCTCACTGCGGACGCCGCATCCCTTTATTGACGAGATTTTCTAGATCACTCCTTTTGCTTTTACGGCATTCTGCCTCTGTGACCTCTTTGGTGACCATTTTGTTGAATTTTCATAGCCCTTGTGTCCCGTCTTTGTTGCTGACGTTCCTTTAGAAATTCAATTCGTTCTTGACATTGAGTTTCTAGGGCCCCTGTTTGTGTATATTTTTTGCAAAATCGCTTAACTTTTGCATATAGACCCTGTTTTTTCATTCTGTTTTTTATATCGTCTTGTATTTTTTCTAGTACTTTGACATCAGAACACTTTTCTACACGACGCTGCAGTTCTTGTTTAGCCACTTCTCTTGCTTCCTTGTGTTCCTTGCCACCCTTTTTCAGTGATTCTGCTGCCGCATTTAATCTGTCCGCTATATTTATTTGTTCTTGTTCTTGTCGTTGTCCCCATTTTACAATTTCGGGCTGCAATGATTTTTCAATTTCGCGCTGCACCTCTCCCTCGAGAGTGTCTACATTGCTTTTTTGTTCAGACATTGCTTCCTTCCACAAGCCTCCGAGTAAATCTTTAATTGCGGCTTTACTCCAAGCCTCACTGATATCTATATTATATGACGCTGTGATTTCATCTATAAATTTTTTCATCATATTTTCCTGAACACCTTGAAGATTAAGTGAGGGCTGGTTGCCTACTAATCTTTCGAGTTTTCTTTTCATATAATTGACTGCTACCTTTTTTGCCTCTTGGTCTTCCGTTATCAATAGACACATAAACGCAGTCTTTGATTCCTCTGCACTCTTAAAATCCATTTGTTGCAAGTCATTTATTATTTTATCCACAAGCGCTTTCGCTTTACTCTTCATCTCTATAACCTATTATTTCTTGATTATTTCTTATATAGCACATATACAGGATTTTATCCTATTTTATTTACAATATTTTATACCTATAACCTTATAACCCATGGGTTCAGCGCTATATCTCCTCCCATTCTGGTTTTGCATTGCCATAAGTGTCTATTCTATGTGGTATTGACTATTGTTACCTGCATCAACCGGCTTTCGGTGTGTTGAGTTTTGGTCTACTCACATTATCGAGCGTATCCTGTGTATTTTTTAATTCTTCTTTTCGAGCACCCGCTGCCGTACTAAATCCATCCATACTGGCAGCCACATCCCCCATCCGACTCACTGAAATCTGGTTGTTTGTTTCATCACGGTTTTCGTAACTTTTTGAATTTTTCTCTTTGATTGTTTTTTCACATTGTCCGATTTTGTCACTTAAAGTTTGTACATGTTCGGCCTTGTAATCTCGGTACTTGTCAACTCCGTTGCCTTCTGCTATTTGTTTAATACAATCCAATGTTTTATCATTCAATGTATCATCTAATAAATTTACGAGTTCACTCGTCAAATATGTTTTAATACTGTCTACAACATCATTGAACGTAACCTTGTCTTTCCCACCCATCAATCCATTATTATCATTAAGCAACTCTTGGGACACCTTTAACGCTTTTTCAGTTTCGCCATCATTCAGGGATTTTATGATACTATCCACATATCCTTCACCAATCAATTTTCTTATTTCCAATTCATCTACCATAATAACCTCTTATTTCTTCATTACTTTTATATAGCACATATACAGGATTTTATCCTATTTTATTTACAATATTTTATACCAATGAACTTATTATCCTTGGGTTCAGCGCGATATCTCTTTAGCGACG
>CAXGBK010000055.1:0-1657 GCA_964008345.1 uncultured Coxiella sp. | reverse complement strand
TGATACCTTGATGTCATCGAGTATGGCTACCGCACTAAACCATGCTTTGTCCTATTCTATGGATAAGGACGACCGGGTTATTGTACTTGGACAAGATGTAGCTAGTTGTGGTGGTGTGTTTAGAGTGACAGACGGACTGCTGGAGCGATTTGGTGAAAAAAGGGTACTCAATACACCCCTTTCGGAAACGTTGATAGCGGGCATGACCGCCGGAATGGCCATTAGTGGCCTCCATCCTGTTTGTGAATTACAGTTTATGGGGTTTGCGTTTAGTGCACTGGACCAGCTGATCAACCACGTTAGTAGAATACGTTTTAGAACGCAATCTAAGCATTCCGCGCCTTGTGTTTATCGGGTACCTTTCGGGGGCCAAATTAACGCACCAGAGCATCATGCCGATAACTATGAATCGCTATTTTGTAGTATCCCTGGCTTGCGTGTTGTTTGCCCTAGCTCACCGCAGGCCGCCTATGACCTATTAACCCAGGCAATTGCCGATCCCGACCCGGTGGTTTTTCTAGAACCCATTAGCTTATATCACACGACGCAGGACATCTGCTTAGAGACGACTTCCTTTTCACACAAGCGCTGCCATATTCTTAGTGAAGGGTCCGATTTAACTATTATCAGCTGGGGAGGGATGCATAAAACGCTTGCAAAGGCACTACAGTCCTATCACAAGAGCGATATCTCTTGTGAAATCATAGATCTTGTAAGCTTAAACCCTATAGACTACGAGTCGATTTTTCAGTCGGTTGAGAAGACTGGTCGCTGTCTTATCATCCAAGAAGGCCATGCTATGCTAAGCCTTGCCAGTGAGCTGTGCACGACTATTAACGAATCTCTGTTCTATAAACTCCTGGCACCTGCTACGCGCCTTTGCGCTAAAAACACCATTAACCCACCCTTTCGTTACCAACACACGTATCATCCGCAAATCGAGGATATTCATGCTGCTGTTGATCGATTACTGGCATTCTCATGATCAGTAAGGTATTTTTGCTGCCAGATCTCGGCGAGGGTCTTCAAGAGGCTACCATACATACTTGGCATGCCGATAAAGGTGACACCCTGCAACCAGACGACCTAATTGTTACGGTGGAAACCAGTAAATCTGTTGTTGAAATAACGGCACCCTGCAAGCTAAAGCTAACCGGCCTTGGTGCGCCTACTGGCGAAACGGTACAAGTTGGGGCCCCGCTGTATCACTACGATCAGGCGCAAAAACCTAGCATGCAGCCTCGTGCAATTCCTCGAGCCCGAATTCTAGCGAAAGAATACGGCATCGATCTTCATCGTATTAAGCCCAGTCGAGCTGACGGCACTATCACGGTTGCAGATGTTCAATTGCATCGTCATCACGCGCAGCCTGCACCGCGCACCCAATCTATGGATAGCCTGACGAGTAGCGCTTGGATGCGTGCCGTACAAACCAGTGCTTTTGACGACATTATCCTCCCAAACGATTTTCACAAGCCGCATCTGCTGTGGGCCATAACAAAGACGATAGCCTCACGTATTGACCAATATCCACGCATGAATGGATCTTATAACAACCAGCAGTTCACCCCATCGTCATCTATTCATCTTGCTCTACCTCGTTTTGTTGACCAAACGACTCGGATCGTGGTAATACGCGACGCGCAACTGCTGTCGA
>CAXGBK010000054.1:0-6648 GCA_964008345.1 uncultured Coxiella sp. | reverse complement strand
ATCAGCATGTCGTTTTTCATGAAACCATGTGTGCAGAGCTACCTGAGCAACTTATGCATGTTTCCTACCTAAAACAAGGTGACAAGGTATTAGAGCTTGGGGCTAACACAGGAAGATCCACGCTAGTCTTAGCAAAACAAGTAGGCCCTCAAGGAGCCGTATATGCTTCTGAAATTCACCATAAGCTACGACAGCAATTACAAAAGACCATCCATGAAAACCGTTTAGAACATTACGTCAAAGCTTACCCTGCTTTTTCTAAGAAAACCCTGCTTTATAACGACTCGGACTGGAAGAGCTTAGTTTGGCCTGAGAAAAAACCCATCCCTAAAGGGTGGTCTGTTGCGGAGATTGCTAACCCACCTACTGCTTCGTTTAATGTTGTGGTTGCCGACTGTGAAGGCTGCCTATTACCGCTCCTGGAAGCCTATCCTAAACTTCTGGATAACGTCGATCGCATTATCCTTGAAAACGACGCTCCGACAATACAGATTAACCATCTACATAGCTTATTACGAAAGAAGGGGTTTACATCTAGAAAATGCTTACCCCTACATGAAAAACTTATAGCTGTAAAATCTGGCACCCATCTCTCAGTCGGGCCAAGAACCTGGTTAAATCAGATACTCTATGAAGAACAACCCCATGCAAGAGCCTGTTTTTACCAATATTGGCAACGCGTGCGTGACGGAACCCCAACCTTTTAGAAAGGGATGTCCTCGTCCGCGTCGGTGATATCATGCCCGCCACCCATAGTCGCAGGTTGCTGCTGCTTTTGCGGTGCAGCATGGGCTTGTGCCATGCCCATGCCGTCTACTTCTCCTTTCTTATCTAGCATTTGCATATCATTTGCTATGATTTCGGTTGTATATCGATCAACCCCGGATTGATCCTGCCATTTTCTGGTCCTAATACTTCCATTGATATAAAGTTTGCTACCTTTACGTACGTACTCCCCTACAATTTCAGCTAGTTTATTGTAAAAAACAACTCGGTGCCACTCTGTTCGCTCTTGCATCTCTCCCGATTGCTTATCTTTCCACGATTCGCTGGTAGCAAGACTTAAATTGGCTACCGCTGACCCCGACGGGGTGTAACGAACCTCTGGCTCTGTTCCTACATTTCCTAAAACGATAGCCACATTGACTCCTCTCCTTGACATACTATCTCTCCTATCTCGTCATGTTTTACATGGATCTGATCATAGCATACTCCCGTGTAAATCCCACTACCGTATCCAATATTATTATTGTTTTTCGTTAGGCGGCGGCTGTCCGTCATAAGCTCTTAAGTAAGAACTTGTTTTACGCTACTCCTTATGGTAGGGTTTTTATATAACTAATATATGGGAACCGTAGTATGCAGCCTAATCCTTCAACACGTAGAGCCGTCCCTTACGGGCTGATTGGCTTCTTGATAGAAACCGTCTCTATTTTCGAGTACCCGAGAGCGTTGATAATCATTTTCTTTGGCTGGTTAAAGAAGAATGCCCTTGTAGGCTTAGCGCGCGCACGATCGACATTTTCCACTCATGCTGAATCTGATGAAAGACGCTATAGTCTTTCAGGATCTCTATACAAGCGCCTTCCCGATAGCTCGACGGTGATACAGACTGTTATCGGAGTATTTATATCCATTTATTTCTTTTGTGCCTTTGTCGATACGCTATTCAAAGCCGCTTATTTCCTATCTATATTTAGTCTCGTTGCCAGCTATGCGGTTAGCACCTTGCCTCGTAACTGCCATGCATCTACTACGCAAGAGAACACCGCTGATTGGTACGGTTCTTTGAAGTATGCAGCTGCTGTTTGTAGTGTAGCGGTACTATCAGACACCCATTACGTGAGTGGTTTCATTGACACTTTAGCCGACTTATCCCCTGCCCTAGGATCTATCGCATTTGGAATGCAAGGACTGCTCCTACTCCCCTTAATTATGCTTAGTTTAGAAACAGGACTGCGCTACCTTGGCGCATACGAGAACCCTTTTTTCCGCAAGGCTACGGAAAAATGCAATCGGTTTTGTGGATTTAAACCGCAACCGTTACCCGAAGTCGTTAAAAAAGACAATATGGCTGCTGGGGGCGTTCTTTTGGCTGCAACCCCCTGGCTATACAGGTTTATCGCCATTTTTTACCGACTATTGAACCCTTCTAGGTATTTACCATACCGTAGATTCATTCATCTAATAGCCTCAAGCTTAGGAACGTTTGGATCATTATGCTCCCTGAAAGTGAGTTATAATATTGTGTGTGAACCCAATTCGGGCCGTATCAAACACCTTACCAGTCGTTTAGTCAGAGCCGTGAACCCGCAAAGAGCACCTATATTAGGTAACAATTCGCAGAAAACGCAAAACCCTGTTCAAACAGCTCCATCGGCCTGAACACCCATTAGCTACTATTATGACTTACGTTGTTACTGAAACATGTATAAAGTGTAAATATACCGATTGTGTGGATGTTTGTCCGGTGGATTGCTTTCATGAGGGGCCTAACTTCCTGGTAATCAATCCTGAAGAATGCATCGATTGTAACCTTTGTGTCTCTGAATGTCCGGTAGATGCTATTTATGCTGAAGAGGACGTTCCTGCTGACCAAGTTGAATTTATCGAACGCAATGCAGAGCTTAGCAAACGTTGGCCTGTTATTAACGCTGTCAAACCGCCGTTGCCAGATGCAAAGCACTGGGCTACTATTGAGGATAAACGGCATTTGTTAGATGAGGGATCGGATTAATTATATCGCTGTTTGATATAACGAAACAGTGTTCGTAATGCCATCGCCTCACCACCCAGCGGTTTTCCTGGTGACGACCGAGTATTATAAGCACCGGCATCGATATGCACCCAATCTGGCTTTCCTTTCAAAAATGACTCTAGGAACAGTGCAGCTGTGATAGCACCAGCATATGGGCCAGACCCGGTGCTCGATAAATCAGCAATAGGACTAGCGAGATCCTTTTTGTAAGGCTTGTACAACGGTAATTGCCAAACCGGATCCCATATCGTATCGCCTATACTTTGTAAAATCTGTGCTAGATTTGTATTGTTGGTGAAAATCGCTGGCAGAGACATACCCAGTGCCACCCGCTGTGCGCCTGTTAATGTGGCATAATCTATCACTAAGTCCACCGCCTCTTCCGTAGCCGCTGTTAGTATATCTGCAAGCACCAACCGCCCCTCCGCGTCGGTATGCCCAATTTCAACACTCATACCATTGCGAGAACGGTATACATCCCCTGGCCGAAAAGCGTTACCACCGATTGCGTTGTCTGCGCAAGCTAACCAAAGGACGACTTGCACTGGCAACTTACTTTGCATGATCATCTCACATAGACTGATCATGTGTGCAGCCCCACCCATATCCTTTTTCATCGTTTGCATGCTAGTATGTGGCTTAACCTGAAGACCACCCGTATCAAAGCATATCCCTTTACCTACGAGTGCAACCACAGGATCCGTGTCTCTTCCCCAGCGAAAACAGAGCATTTTAGCTGGCCGGTGACTCGCTCGACCTACCGTGTGAATCAATGGATAACCTTGCGGCAGTAAATCGTCCCCAGTAACAACTTCTAATGTAGCCTGATAAGTCTTTTCAAGCGACCTTAATGCAAGCTCTATATGCTCTGGAGAACAATCTTCTGCAGGCGTATTAATCCAATCTCTAACTTTGTAAGTCGCTTGTAGCTCCATTTTTAAAGCCTGTTTTTCATCGCTCGTCCAATGGTGAACAGAAATCTGCGGATAACGCTTCGTTTGTGACTTATAATTGGTATAGCTATAGCAGTGACACCCCCATATGTATGCTAGCATAACTTGGTGATCTGCAAGCGAAGTTTTGTCTAAACATAATCTATAAGATGCTAGCGGGAGCTTATCGATGATCTTTGCAAAGGACCATAAATCTTGATCCTGCTCCCAGCCAAATAAAACCTTATCGATCCCACCTTCTGTTGCTGGTAGTACACAAATTTGGCCAACCTTCGCTTGAAACCCATGTTCCGCCAACCACCTTTGCTGGACTTGTGTTTGTGTGGCAACAACCGATTCTAACATACCTGGGCTGACTGCTATAAGGTCTGTTAGTTGATCCAGTTTATCTTCTTGTATACAAAATATATCCATAGCTATCTCTAATCCACTTGCTATCACCATAACTTAACAAAGGACTTGGCACAATAGCGGCATTGTTTGATGATGATTTTCTGGTTATAATTTTTTAGATAACCTGGAGAATCTTTATGCCCACAATACTTGAAAAAACATGGGAATTCGTACTTGCAGAAGAAAAGGAACAAGCTTATTTTCAAACTATTTTGCAAAACATAGATCAAAAGTGCCGTGACGGAGAAATCATCTACCCGCCAAAGGATTGCCTTTTCCATGCATTTAAAGCCACGCCACTCGCTACAATTAAAGCCGTTATCATAGGCCAAGACCCCTATCATGGCCCCAACCAGGCACATGGATTATGTTTTTCCGTCCAAAAAGGCACTCCGAAGCCGCCATCTTTGAGGAATATTTTTCTTGCCCTTGAGCAAGACTTACAGATCCAGCCGCCCGATCACGGCTGCTTAGATACCTGGGCCCAGCAAGGGGTCCTACTGCTTAATACACACCTCAGTGTCACGCAAGGGCAGCCACAATCCCATGCTCGTCTTGGCTGGGAACGCTTTACCGATGCGGTTATTAAAGCGGTTTGCAACTTAACACAGCCTGTTGTTTTTTTGCTCTGGGGCGCACATGCTCAAAAAAAAGCCAAACTTGTCCATCAACCCACCCACCTCATCTTAAAAGCCCCACACCCCTCTCCTTTGTCTGCACATAGAGGATTTATGCGCTGTAAACATTTTTCAAAAACCAATGCATGGCTAAAACAGCACGGACTGACCGGTATCAACTGGCAAATCCCATAACCGTTGTGTACATAGGCTTTATTTACCGCTTTTTAGCAAATTAACCTTGCTTTAGTGAATTAGCTTATGTATAATGAGGGCCAAATTGGAGAAATATTATGTACGCTGTAGTAGCCCAAAGTGGCAAACAAAGTATTTTTAGGCCTGGCGAACTGGCTGATATCGATCATGTCAAAGCCGAGGTTGGGGACACCATAACTTTTGATCAAGTTTTGTGTTATCACGATGGTAAATCTGCCAAGTTTGGTAAGCCTTTGGTTGAGGGCGTTGCAGTTACCGCAAAGGTTGTTGCACAGCACCGAGACAAAAAGGTTCAGATTATACACTTTAAACGTCGTAAACACCATCTTAAGCGTCACGGTCACCGTCAAGATTACACACGCGTAGAGATTGTGGACATCGTTGATAAGGCTGTTGCGCCTAAGAAGGCGAGCAAGGCTAAGGCTGCTGCACCTAAGAAGCCTGCAAAAACCGAAGCTGCTGCGCCTAAGAAGCCTGCAAAAACGGAAGCTGCTGCGCCTAAGAAACCTAGCAAGGCTAAGGCGACTACGACTAAAAAATCCAGTAAAGCTGAATAGAGCTGGTACAAGAGGAGATTTATTATGGCACATAAAAAAGCTGGTGGTAGCACCAAGAACGGTCGCGATTCCGAATCCAAACGACTTGGCGTCAAACGATTTGGTGGCCAGGCGGTATCGGGTGGAGAAATCATCATCCGTCAACGTGGCACTCGTTATAAAGCTGGCCAAAACATGGGGGTTGGCAGAGATCATACTTTATACGCTCTGGTTGATGGCAAAGTTGTCTTCAAGAAAATGAAGGATCGTGTGTACGTCAGTATTGCTGAGAAAGCGGTTGCAGCTTAACGGCAACGATTATTTTCATCGCTCTTTTCATTGAAGAGACTTTCTAGATTATTTCTTTTATTTTCAAAATTCGATAGAGTCGTCTAAATCTCTTGTTCTATTAAAGCGACTCGCCCTTACCTTGTTCTTTGAGTTGCCTGCTTCACCCTCACCGTCGCATGTGTACAAAATAGGCTATCATATTCGTCGACAAAATTTTTGAACTTGCTTCTAGTTATCATAACTTATTTTTTCTCGAGGGGGGGACTGATACTGGGTTTTGTCTTTTGTCTTTTGACATTGCTGACTGCTCGGCCTTGGCTAATTGTGCTTTAGCTCGTTTTAATAACTTTGCTGTTGTACTTCTTCCAACTACGTCCTTAACCTTGCCCCAAGGGCGAGGATCTCTCACTTCTCCGACTTTACTCATGGTTTTTAGAGTAGACACAGAGATCTCCTTACCTACTCTATTTTGGAGCCACTCCTTCAACTCCGCCTTGTTATTTTCCTTCCCCATGGTTTTTGCATAGCTATCTCTAATTTTTTCTATGGTCTCTGCGGTTTGTTCATATTTTTGCTTCAAACTAACATTCTGAGAATAATAGTTACGATATTGCTCTGTCATGATGCCCTCTACTGCTGTTTCACCGCGTATTTCAACAGCCTTTTCTATCTCTTCATAAAAGTATGTTAGTGATTTAATTTGTGGATTATCTGATTGGGTAACCCAATAATGTAGTAAGGTTCTGATATGACTATCTGTATAGGGTGCTTCAAGCGTGGTTATCGCAGCTTCGACCATTTCCATCTCTGCAGTACCGCTCATGGCCACAGGAAATCCTTTTTTTTTCTTAAAATCCGTTTCCAAATCCGTTTCCTTTTTATTT
>CAXGBK010000053.1:0-2046 GCA_964008345.1 uncultured Coxiella sp. | reverse complement strand
GCCTTATCGTGGAAAAACCAATGAGCCTGCTTATGTTCTCGAGGTTGCAAAGCAAGTTGCAGCGGTTAAGCAGTTGCCCCTAGATGTTGTTGCAACACAGACAACGCAAAATGTGCAAGCATTGTTTCAGTGGCCTGTTTTGGATGCGGTCTGAAGTGTCTGTAGGATTTCTTTTTCTGCAGTGTATGGTAGATCATGGTCTTTATTGCTCAGTTCTTGATAATGCGCCCATCCCTTGAGCTTTGTGTGTATTTCCCTAGACATACTGACAGGGACAACAGAATCTTTGTCTCCATGCAGAAGATATACCTTTATGTCTGGGTGGGTCCGTTTTAAGCCAATAAGTGTTTCTTTGGTTTTGTATGGATCCCAGATAAAGCTTTGTAGTAACCATGCCCAGTAATGGCCAATAATATTCTTTGACATATCATACGTAGAAGTAAATGGACTTAGTAATACGATTGCTTTGGGTTGCAGAATCTTTGCTATGTTGACGGCTACTGCTGTTCCTAGAGAGTGACCTAGAATGTAACAAGACGGTTTGGTGTTTGTGTTATCTAAGAATGCTTGATAGGCTTGTACGACCGCTTGATGATTGTTTTTTTCACTTGGGTAGCCAGTATTGTTGCCATACCCCGGGTAGTCTATAAGTAAAAAAGCTTGATTTTGCTCGGGGTAGTGTTCCAGTAAGTGTAGCCAGTCAAGGGCCAGTGATGCATTTCCACCTAAGACTATCCATATTTTTTCAATGGGTCCATTTCCTTTTTGGTATAAGTAGGCAGCTTGCTTTTTCTTATTAACGCTGTAATGAATGGTTTTTATCTGATTAAATGCTGTGCTGTAGCCACCGTGATAGGATCTGGGATGATAGATTTGTTGTCTTTGCGTGAGGATGAGTAGGATGTTAATTACGAAAAAACCCAGTATGTAGGGAGAAAGTTCAGTTAGTACTTTCATGGTGTTATTCTACTGTTACACATTTTGCCAAGTTTCTAGGCTTGTCTATAGCGCAGCCCCTTTTTTCAGCTATATAGTACGCTAGCAGTTGTGTGCAAATGATTTGTGCAAAAACTTGTGATCCTTCACACAAGTTGTTGGGTAGTTTAACGCTTTGAATGTTACTGGCTTCGGCTTGGACGCTTTCTACAGCATGCTGGCTGCCTATAATCACGATACGTCCATGGCGTGCCTGAATCTCGTGGATGTTGGATAGGAGTTTGCTCAGGTAGTGATCATCGCTTAGGAGTACAATGCAGGTTGCTTTGTGATCAATTAGTGCAAGTGGTCCGTGTTTGAGTTCACCTGCAGCAAATGCATGACAGGGAAGGTATGCCAGTTCTTGTACCTTTAATGTTGCTTCTTGCGCCACCCCATAATTTGCACCCCTGCCAAGAAAAAATAGGGTGCTTTGCATAGATAGATCCTTTGCGAGAGAAGCAATCACAGGGCTTTGGTCTTGGATAATATCATGGAGTATTTTAGAGGTTTCTTCGAGATTTTTAAGAGGGCTTGCTTTTTTAAATATGGCTATCAATGTTTGCAGGCAAGCGAGTTGTGCGGTGAAAACTTTTGTGGTGGCAACGCCTATCTCTGTGCCAGCATTTGTCGGCCAAAATAGATCGGATTCTTGTGCTATGGTTGATAATGGGTTGTTTCCTATGGATAAAGTTTGGATTTTTGGGGCTTGTTTTTTGGCATGGCGGAGAGCGGATAGCGTGTCGAGCGTTTCACCAGATTGTGATAGGGTTATGAGTAGTGCTTGTGGATCAACATAGGGAGATCGGTATCGAAATTCACTTGCCAGTTCAACGGACACTGGTATGTTTAGTGTTTTTTCCATCCAGTATTTGGCGATATATGCACAGTAATAACTTGATCCACAGGCAATCATTAATAGACTATGAGGCTTTTTAATGGTGTTTGGTAGCACGGGGATATGCTGCTGGAAAAGATTTTTTAAAACCGCAGGTTGCGCATGTATTTCTTCGAGGGTTTTGTGTTTAAACGCGTGTTCTTGAGACAGGTTAGATCGTTGGGTAATGGTTT
>CAXGBK010000052.1:0-6787 GCA_964008345.1 uncultured Coxiella sp. | reverse complement strand
AGCGGCGGGCGGTTATGTCGATGCGGCGAATAGCGGGCAGCCGGGGTTTTAGTAACCGATTGAAAACACAAGCCGTTAAAATTTTAATGAAGAGATAAGACGGAAGCTGGGCGAAAACAGACCAAATTCTCGGAAAAGAGAAATAGATTCAGAATGTTGTATGGAGGCCACGGCCGTAATCGAACCGCCCGCGCGCGATGGCGCGCGAATACTCAAAAACGCCGGTGAGACCAACCGCTATTTGGCAGGCTGACGTCTGATTATCCAGAGTTTTTGGAGGCCACGGCCGGAATCGAACCGGCGTACACGGCTTTGCAGGCCGCTGCATAGCCACTCTGCCACCCAGCCACTAGCGGGAAACGAGGTTCGAACTCGCGACCCCAACCTTGGCAAGGTTGTGCTCTACCACTGAGCTATTCCCGCAATTCATGTGTGTCCTTAGTGACCTTAAATACTCGCATAAAGTTTATAAGTGTATAAGTCGACACAATTACTGACACATAGATTAGCATACATCCTATAGTAAATACAAGTTTATTATTAGTATCATGCGCAATGAGTAGTGATAGTATGCCTATAAAAAGCACCATGGTTTTCATTTTACTCAATTTTGTTACAGATAGTGTTTGTATACTACGATATTGGCGGTATTCAACGATGCGTTTTTTCGTGATATAGAAATCCCTTATCATGATGATGATACTTGGGATAAGTAGCCAATAGTGGGGATATTGTCTGTTAATGAGTATCAAGCCAGCTGCCATGATGATTTTATCGGCTATGGGGTCTAGTAGCTCACCAAGTGCGCTTTGTTGTTTGTATGTTCTAGCAATCCAGCCATCTAAAAAATCGGTTATCGCAGCGACAATCCACACAACCGATCCTAGTTTGTGGTTGGCTCCGATAAATAAAGCCGGGACAAATAAAATACGAAGCGATGTAATCATGTTTGCGATGGTCATATGTTGTATATCTTTCAGATGTTGTATATTAACACATCAGGGGTCTAGCTAAAAACATTAATGCAATAATGCACTTCTCTCTCTGTTAGATTGAATATCTTCAAATTGCTTTTCTTCTCTACACCAATGTGAATGGGATAGCCTTGCGAGTTTGTTAGGCATATATGCTTTACTCGCTTTTTTCGATGCTTGCCCTACTTTATAAGCACAATATGTAGAGAACAATCCTATTAAACTGGATTGTATTCTGCTGAAAATATTGTAATACATTGCTATGATACTACATGCTGAGCTGGTTATGAAAAAAGTATTATGGGTTACGAGTATCCATTCGGCCAGGGCTCGTATACAGGATTTGAGTTTGAGATGGCTAGTGGCCTGTTTATTTAACGTGTATAGATCTTTACTTCTGGCTATTTTTTTTAATCGTTCATCGGATTGTTTTTGCCAAGTTTTACCTATGCTAATCCCAACACCCAATAGCGCAATTATTTTAGTTATGCTACTAAGGTTTGTAAATTTTATCAAAGCATAGCCAATGGGTAGTGATGTATCATGCAATATGCTTGTGATCATATACATCATTAGGTTGAAAAAGAGCATCCCTGTAATCCCAGCTTTTATGAGCGGGCTAATTTTATGCACGATAAGGAAGGCTTTTAGATACCAGGTACAAGTATTGTCTTGTAGATATGAGTGGCGATGTTTGCTTGCTTGTGCACTATAGACTAGGTAAATGGAACTTATGTATATAATGGCCATGGCTCTTAAAATCATATCGATGGGTAAAAACCATGTTAAGACTGAGGATAGAGGGATTAAAAAACCTAGGTTTTTTAAAACCTTCCCAGTTCTCGACCAGTTGTGTTTCATGTAATAACGGTTTGTTCTTTTGTTACTGTACAAACACTCACATAAATCGATACATTGACCAAATTTCTCAGCTATGCTTTTTTTTAACATATCAACTGCATTTTGCATCACAATTAATGTCTCACACTGATTTATAAATTTATCTTACCATTTTATACTACTGCATTTTTTAAAAAACCGAAACCACTTTTTGTTCACTTTCATTGCTATTTAGCGCTCCTGCCTCGTTATACTATTGTTTATTTGAAATTATTATGATATAATTATCTCTGATTTTGTGTATATAGTATTTGCTTGGTAGCAAATGTTGATAAGAAATATAATTAGGATATAACATGCATGGACATGTAGACTCAAAAACTTGTATTTGGCTTTTTTTATGGCGATATTTGTCGAAAAAAATATGCTATCTTGTTGGTTTTCTCTTGGTTTCATTCATTTGGGCATTGGAAATGTCACTTAGCCCCTTCTTCCTCAAACAGGTATTCGACGCGCTTAGTATGGATCTATGGCTAGATGATGCTATTTATAGACATGTTTTAACCAACATTATATTGTATTTGTGTATGTCCTTTTTATTAAATATAAATTTTAGATTCTACAATTATATTTCTTATCAACTTTTCTCAGAACTCAGAAATACCATTCGTATGGATATGATGTCCTATTTGTTTGGCCATTCTTACGCTTTTCTTCAGAAAAATTCTACCGGACATTTAGCCAAACAAGTCCACGATATGTCCAGCTATGCCGATGATTTGATTCAAATCCCATTGATTGTTTTTTTGCCAAGGGCACTTGCTTTATCGATTGCAATGATAAGTATGGCTTGGGTTGTGCATCCATTTTTCTCTTGTTTTCTTGGTCTCTGGACGGTGTGTTTTTTAGCATTCTCCTGTTATCGTGCAAGCCATGCCAAAGATTTATCACATGCCGTATCAAAAAGTCATGGTAGAATAAGTGGGGTTATTACCGATGCCATTAATAATGTGCTTTCTATAAAAATATTCTCAAAATCAACGCATGTATTATCTCGTATTGAAAACCATGGCGACACACTTAAATCCGATTATATCCAACTTGAAAAACATGCAATGGTGACTAGTTTTATTCAATCTTTGTGCTCGATGATACTTTCTTTTGGTATGTTTTTCTCGCTCCTTGCAGGATTTCGAAATGGCTATGTATCGGTTGGCGATATTATTTTTGTTATGAATATAGCCTCTTCCTTTTCTTCGTCTGTTTTTTCTTTGGGTCAAGATATGCTTAAATTCTCAAAAGTTATTGGCTATTGTAATCATGCCCTGGACTTTATGAACTCCCCACATGACTTAAAGGATAGGATGTCAGCTAAACGCGTCATATCATTGCCAGATTACTCACTACAATTTTGCCAAGTGAGCTACGCGTATTCTGATGATCGCAGGACCTTAGATTCGTTAAACTTTAAGATTGGTCATCGTGAAAAAGTGGGAATTGTTGGGGTTTCTGGAGCTGGTAAATCGACTATTTTAAAGCTTATTTTACGTTTGATGGATCCGACTCATGGCTCTATTCATATATCTGGCACGGATATTCGTGAACTAAGTCAAGATAACCTAAGGGAATTTATTGCTATGATTCCACAAGACCTTTCGCTTTTTCATATGAGTATTATGGATAATATTCGATTCTCAAAACCCGATGCTTCTGCTGATGAAGTGATAGCTGCTGCAAAAAAATCGAAATGCCATGATTTTATATCCAAACTGCCAAACGGGTATAACACTATCGTAGGCAATCAAGGTATGCGTTTATCGGGTGGTCAGCGCCAAAGACTTGCTATTGCTAGAGCGGTATTATGTGATGCCCCAATTTTACTTTTAGACGAGGCAACATCAGCGCTTGATAGCGTGACGGAACAGCATATCCAGCAATCCCTCACCGCACTGATGGAAGATAAAACGGTCGTTGTCGTAGCACATCGATTATCGACGTTACGCCAGATGGATAGAATATTACTGTTCGAAAATGGCAATTTGATTGAAAACGGCTCTTTTAATGAGCTTATTCTGCAGAAGAAGCAATTTTATAAGCTTTGGAAACTGCAACATGCAGAAGCGTCAAGTTAAATCGCATTATCGTAAATCATAGCCCTTAATTTTGCCATATGTTGAAACATCTGCTCCATATTGTGTATGGTTGCAAGCGTGTGGGCACAGGGTTCGCTGGTTTTAAATAGATGATGGAGATAGGCTCTAGTGTAGTGGGTACAGGTCCAGCACGAGCAGTTATCGTCGATTTTATTAAAATCGTTTTTATACCGACTTGATCGTATCTTGAGTCGCCCTGAACTGGTTAGTAACGTACCATGCCTTGCGGCCCTACTAGGGTAACAGCTATCGAATGTTTCTAAACCATGCTGTACACAACGGTTAATGCTCGGAATGTCTGCTATGCCTAGTAAATGCCTTGGCATATGGACCGGTAATTCTGGAATACTATGTTGTAGTACTGTTAGGATGTCGTCGCAATTTTTTCCTAAGCTGCCACCAATTGCATATCCATCAAATGGTTGCTGCGCAAGATAAGCAGCACTTTTTGATCTGAGGATCGGATCTAAGCCACCATGTACAACTGCGTACATCGCTTGGTTGTTAATATTAGCCAAATGCGTCTCTAGCGATCTCATTTGCCATCTATGCGTTCGCCATAGTGATTGCTCAAGAGCTTTTTTGTCGCAATTGTAGGGTGGTAGTTCATCAAAAGGAATGATAATATCTGCACCGAGTTTTTTTTGAATGTATACCGATTTTTCAGGTGTTAAATGGAAGATACTGCCATCCCGATACGATCTAAACTTTACCCCTTCTTCATTGATTTTTACGACTGAGTTATCGTGCTTTTTTGTACCCTTGCTTTTGAGTTCGTTGGCCACTGAGCCATAGGCCATGGAAAAGACTTGAAATCCACCTGAATCGGTGATGATGGGTTTATCTCTGTTGATGAATTGATGCAGCCCCCCTGCTTGGGCGACCACATCTTCACCTGGGTGAAGTGCGAGGTGATAGGTGTTACAAAACATCAGTTGGCAATCTTGTTGATTGAACATGGCATTGTCGACCGCTTTGAGTGTGCCGTTTGTTCCTACTGGGACGTAGTTAGGGGTATCTATGATGCCGTGCGGCGTGTGGATTTTTCCTACACGCGCTTTGGATTTTGTAGATTGGTGGCATATTTCAAATCGAAATGTCATGTGCTATCCTTGGTGATGTCTGTTTTAAGCTTAAGGCTATACCTATTGACATGACGCCGATAATTATCACTTTTATAGCGTAGCTCCAAATGCATAACTGCCAAAAATGGATGGCTGGCTGTTCGTAACAAAGAATAGCGGTGTACAAGGTTGTGTCCAATGCTTGGCTTAATAATAGACAGATAACGGATCTTAAGCTAAACGCCCAACTTTGTAGGTGTTTTTTTATGATGGAAAAAATCGTGTAATCGAAAACCTGTACAATGGCCATAATCATAAGCGATGCCAGCATCAAACGACTAACCTGGTTAAATAGTAGCGTATAACTTTTATTGATGGCATCGTTTGTAATCGGCTTGTATAAAGTGTGCATTTCAAGCATGCAGGCTGCAAGTAATACCCAGATCCATGTAAAATGGATAGCCTGTTTGGTGTAATCTTCGTGATGGTACTCTCGTAAAATATTTAGAGCGATAATCGCGCCGATTGCAAAACAGTCGGCTGCGGTAGCGTCGATACCAAAGAGTTTGATAAACTTTAAGACCAGCAGGTTCGCTAAAATAGCTTGCACACCAATACATGCGATAAGGCTCGCAGGCCCTAATCGTTTGGATGTTGTAATCCCCAGAACCAACAATATCGTTTGCAGTAAAAATAGACATTCATTACTAAAATATGTGTTTGTATACATGATTGCTGCTTTTGTTATAACATATAAAGGAAATGACATTATATCATAGATATTTAACGATAAAAAGTCGTGGGTCCCTAGTATTTTTTTGCTGAACATGTTATTATGTAACTCTTTAAGTCTTTGTTGTTTATGCAATTGGATCTGACATCACATATAGGCGAATACAGCTACTTACCAAGCTTTATTTTTTATCCTTCTATGGGTGCACTTGTTCTGTTCATGGCATTTCCTTTTTGGACATTTTACATCTTTTTTTCTATCCTCAACTTCCGCCTCAATCAGGCTTTAGGCGATAAGTTTTCGGTAATCAAACATGTGGAAGTTTTTATCCACACTGTGCTGGATGGCCTATTTAATCCCGTAGCATTACCAGTCTATAATGCATTGGTTGCCTATTATTTTTCTAATTATCTTTCTTGGTTTTATTATACAAATAGTTTAAATCAGCCTTCTCATCGCCCACTTATTTACTTTGTGAGCGTGGTGATCGGTTATGCATTGTGGAATTATTATTCATGCAAGGTCATTAAATTCTTTTTCCCCTTATCGCGCTATGAGTCTAACTTTAAGCCCAAAATGCTCTCAGTATCACGTATATTCGGTTCTTGTGTTGCTATGATTGTTATTTTTGACTTCGATCCTGTCATCGAAGATTTGCTACAATGGAATGTAAACGTTGGCTGTTTTCTGGCAGTCACAAGTTATATCTATTCTGTTTATCGGCTTTCTTTAGAGAAGTGAGTTTTAGCGTAGTAAATATTTTTTTGCTTTTTTGATTTTGTCTCTTATGGCAGCGGCTTCTTCGAATTCGAGTTTCTTTACACAACGATGCATCTGTTGATCGAGCTCGACGAGTTTTTTTCGTATACCTTCATCATCCAATGTGTCCCATTCGCTCATATCCATTGCGTGACTTTCTTTAGCAGCTTTCTCCTTTGTGGTTTGTTTTACGGCGTTTCCTAAGTTTAATATCTCGACCACGTTCTTTTGGATGGCTTGTGGGGCGATGTTATGGTCGATGTT
>CAXGBK010000051.1:0-1757 GCA_964008345.1 uncultured Coxiella sp. | reverse complement strand
TTCAGGTGGCCTGTGTCTGCTTCTTGCTGCTCATCGCATAATCGCTATACAAAAAATTTGCTTTGGCGCGCTGGAGGCTTGTTGGCTTTGGGGGCGCTTTTATTTATTCCTGCCCTGGAAGACTTACTTTCAGTTGGCGCGCCTGGGCTAGCCTTTTTTGCTGCTTCAAGCGCACTTCTCATTGAGTCTATACGTTGGGACTTCCCTAGCAAAAAATATTCATGCTTCTGCTTCGCTGTTTCATTTTGTGCCGCTCTGTTTGCCCCTTTGGTGCGTAGCTCCCTTGTCGCCAACCTTTTAATAGGACAATCGATTGCGACTATTTCCGGCATCTTATTTGTCTCCTATCCCGCTTGTGTAAATCGCCTAAGCCAACTTTTAGGATTCAATGTGGTAACAGCGAACCATAAAAAACCACCTATACTAAACTATCCCACAAGTGAAAGTACGCTCCTGCTTTTTGCGGTTTTAAACTGGGGCCTAACGCTTGCCAGCTTTTTATCCCCCGTTAAAGCCTTGTACAGGAATGCTCTACATGATGCTTTGCTTATCCTAGGCATCACCTCCATGTCATCTTGGGTAAAACAACGAACACAAACCAAGCTAGTCGCACACAACCATGGTCAGCTGATTACTATTATAGATGATCATAAACAAGAAAAAAGCATCCCGGCATCTGCACTCCGAAAGGGCATGTATGTTGTTATTAAACAATCTACACTTATTCCTGTTGCAGTTGAAGCCGCTGATGACACATGTCTGATTACGCAAAACCATGCTGAAAAACGGGTGTGCGTTCAAAATAAAGCCCCCATAGAAGCGAACACGATTATTCACCGTGGCACCTTATTGTGTAAGGAAGATTACCATGGCATTGACCATAAAGTTCAGCGACAACAAAACGAGGACAGCGATGCCCTTTTAAGCTCCTTTATGGTATTTTCACTCGTCGCTGCATTTACGACAGGCCTCAGGCAAGGCCTGCTACTACAATCATTTACGGCCGGAATAGAGCGCTTTTGCCTCAACCTAATGGCTGCCTGCCCTTGTGTTTTTATGGTAAGCAAACCCATTATTCAATCTAAATTTCTCTCTTGGTTGCAAAAAAATAGCGCCATTGCTTTTAACCGCATGCCTACCTGTAAAAAGCCCAATATTCTTGTTTTCGATAGAACGCATACGTTGTACGACGAGAACCCCGAGGACCCTGATGGCCCATATATTATAAAACCCTCCGTTAAAGATATGTTGCGTGATCTCAAAAACCAAGGCATCACACTCTATATTCTCAGCGGCCATGGGACTGGCAACCATATGGATAACCTAGCTGCATGCAAAGAAGAATTACAAGGCATTATTAGTGATAAACGTATCCGATTTCACAAAAAATACCATGATGCACAAACGGCAGTGAAAAAAGAAGTTATCAGCAATCTACAGCTTTATGGTAGCTTTGATGCGCCCGAACATTACCTCTCACGCATCCTTTGCTACCTAAAACGTCTATTCCGCCCAAATATTGTTGGAATGATAGGTGATGGAAGTAATGATTCTGCCGCTATAGAGCAAGCGCATTTCAGCGTTTGTGTTGGGAAAAGCCGTGACAGCTTTAACAATCAGGCATTGCGTGCGTCCCACTTTTGCTGCGCCCAAAATGACCTACCTGATCTTGCGATCTTGGTAAATATATTTGATAATATGCAAAAAAACGTCGGGCGCTTTACCATCGCTGCCTTAACCTATAACCTTTGTATGAT
>CAXGBK010000050.1:0-9668 GCA_964008345.1 uncultured Coxiella sp. | reverse complement strand
TGGTACGGTTAAGATCTACACGTGTATCAGCAACGAGCGCACAAACAATATTGCTACGGCCACGACGTGCAGCCTCAATAAGTGCAGTCCTACCATCTTCATCAGCCTGGTTAGGATCTACACGCTCATCATCAAGGAGCGCACGAACAATAATAAGTGCAGTCCTACCATCTTCATCAGCCTGGTTAGGATCTACACGCTCATCATCAAGGAGCACACGAACAATATTACCACGGTTCCAACATACAGCAGCTATCAGTGCAGTATTACCAACTTTATCAGCATGATTGGGATCTACACGAGTATCAGCAAGGAGTATGCGAACAATATTGATATAGCCCCAAACTGCAGCCCATATAAGTGCTGTATCACCCTGCTCATCAACATGGTTAGGATCAATGTTTATGCGCTGGTCATTGAGGATCCGAATAAATGTTTCTTGATCTCCTGTTCTGGCTGCGTTTAAAAATTCTTGTTCTCTATGCATTTTTAAGTCCTCTGTCTTTAATGGGTGGTTTAGCTTGTTCAGTTTTAGTTAGTTCAGCTGTTAATATCTCAACCATGATGTGCTGTAATATCATTTTTTGTAGCGTCATCTTCATCTGTCAACAAAGAGAAGTATAGCATTTCTAAAACAATTTTACAAAATACGCCGTTACATATTTACAGCAAACACTATTGCTCTAAACCTAATCTGCTCTTCCTTTGCATAAGATATAGACATTAGTTACTATGTGAAGAACGATACAACCAGATAGAACTACCATGGCTATTTCGGTTATACTTAGGTATCCATCTCGATTAGTTATAGACTGTAGTTTAGATAATAAATTAGCTCTGGTTAATTTTATTGGCTCAGAAGTATGTTTAATTACACCTCTAGGGTATCCATAGTTGTCATATTATTGCTATGTCGTTCAAATAGGTATAAGTGTAATAAAGCATGCAATAACTCAACTATGTCTACAAGGCAAGCCTTAAAAACACGGTTAATCTGGTCGAACGGTAAAAACCAAAAGAGAATTGTTGCTACTTTTTATTTAATTTATATTTTTGGCCTCCTGCCGATTCTAGTGAAAATAGTCAAGTTACTAGAACCAGCTTTTTTAGCCCTTACATGCTTTTTTAGCGTGAAGAAATCCAAATCGCGCTAGCAGATTAACAAGTAAAACGCAACGGCATTAGCAAGGTAGCATGCGCAACATTTACATAATCTACCCAGCTAAGAAAGGCAATCCTACCAGGTATGTATTGGCGTAACAAAGCAATAAGTGCAGTACATATGGTTGAAACATTTTAATGATGATGATACAACCTTACAGGGGTTGTACTAAACGTTCTTTTTTCCACAAACTTATCCACAGGGCTTAATGCTTGTTTCAGCATTGTTTGCCAGAATATGGATGATAAATTACGCGGCACTGGGTTATTTATGTTGCGAAAGGTACAAATATTATCATTGTTTTCCCATTAAGCATGATCTATGAATGTATGTTTATGCTAGTTGTAGGACACGATAACATGCCCCATATTATCAATAAAAAGCTAGCACGGTAGATTTAAAGATACCCCTGAGCCAATAGAATCCTAGGTAGGCATAATGTATTATCTAAACGGCAGCCTACAACCAATCGAAATATATACCCGGACAAAACAGCTATAACTGTGATAGTTCTAACTGGCTGTATCGTTATTCACATAGCAATTAACGCTTGCATCTTTTGCTATGACGCAGCTAACAAAACAAAAACGCGAACCTGGCTTAGTGACTACTTAGACCCAAAAGATGGCGTGATAACTGGCTTACAAGAAGTACTATACACGATGCCAAACCTGTCCATAATACTATTTTGCGAAAAACGTCAAATACCATTAATCAGCGAACGGGCGCTACAGTAACGGTCTATCTCAACAGCGACACCTCACTTGACCTATAATGATATCCCCACTATAACCGTTCAGACGTAATACATTACGGGGAATCCATGGCATTACACACCTCCACACCAAAACGGCACCGTTAAGACGAAATAGACAAAAAAATGCAAAACGAAGGGCCTCATTTATCAACAAACCGCGGGCTTATGCCAATAATTGGACCCTATACATTACAATAAGCAGGTCCTGTGGATAAGTTTGTGGAAAATAAAAACCGTTTACACGAAATCACACTGTCCAAGGCCATACAAGTGCTTCTACCTCAATATGCTACTGTTTTTTTCACCAACGCTATAAACGATGACTGAACTACTACAAGTGCTAAACAGGGAGCTTCAGGCACCATCAATAAAACACAGTGAAATCTAATATCTTGTTTTGGTACACCTCGACTCTGCCTTTCTAGAATGGAAAGTACAGGATTGTAAGGTCAAGATGGTTAGAAAACATTCATAATCCACCACCTCTATGATTCTTAAGCCAGATTCACGCATCTTGATTATGGTATGAACTGTTTGCATGACTGCTGGTGGATAGCATATTTGACCAAATTTCACGGTAAAAAACATGAACATTTGTTCTATGTTGTTTAACCTGTTATAATTACATAAAATTTTAGATATGCTTTCAACAATAATAGCTAGTGTTCAATAAAAGAGGTCCCACATGCATCCATCCACGACAGATATTAAATTTTCTCAATTAACACCAGCTCAATGGCAGATGCTATTAATACAACGACCTGATACAATCTGCCAAGTGATAAATCTATTTGATGCCGGCGATGCTGAACCACTTAACCATCTGACTGCTGCTATAAAAAAGATTAAAATTAAACCAAATGAGTGGGAAACCATACTTACCAAGGCACCAAGCACCATCCCTGCAATTGCTTATGCAGCAGTAAATCACCACACTAAACTGCTTGTTATGCTCTCCTCCCACTTAAAAAAAATAAACCTTAGCTCAACCGAGTGGAAACACATCATCACCACTTTCCCTCAAACCATCATGGGTATTGCTTATGCTGCACCAATGGGTCATCCCCAATTACTTCTAGCACTCACACCGCACCTAAATGCTATAAACCTAAGCCCAATTGAGTGGAATAACATTATCATCAGCTCGCCACGCACCATCAGCCATATTATCATAGCTGCAATACATGGTCATCCTGCATTACTTGAAGCACTCACCTCCAACCCTAATAATAGTAAGCTCACCCCAACCCAGTGGCAGCAGGTTATCACTGCCATGCCACGCACCATCAGCCAGATTGTCTATGCCGCAAGAAATGGTCATCCTATATTAATTGAGAACCTCACCTCCGACCCAGATAATATTAATCTCACCTCAACTCAGTGGAGAACCATTATCAATACTGAACCATCTGCCATCGAAAATATTGCCAGTGCTGCAATGGTAAATTATCCTGAACTACTTAAAGCACTTACCCCTCACCTCTTTCAAATTGACCTTTCTGCTTATGATATTGCTAGACTTAAAGAAGTAACGGCTGATATTTGGACCGGGGCAATAATTGATAATCCTAGTTTAATTTCCACAATAGCCAAGAACTTCGTACTGGGTCGTCAGCAAATGCCTGATATCATTAGCCCCTCTCTTTACAATCTTAATGCTGATAATTGGCACGCTATTCTAACTAATAATACAAGCTCAATTCGGCACATAGCCTCTATGACCATCTTTAGCTCATCACTTCCATTACACGTATCGGTTCCATTACTCTTGTCACTTCCATTAGTGACACTTGAGATCCATCTTGATGATATCAACTTAAGCGAGAAAGACTGGAAAAAAATCATCAATGGTGATCCAATAACGATTAGTATGATCGCACAACTTTCTAGCCAATGTCCGCGATTACTGCAAAAACTCACTTCTTCTCACGAGAATATAGCCTTCTCTTCAAATGAATGGCGTAATATTTTATCCAAAAACCTCAAGACACTATTTTTCTTAGCTAATGCCGCAATGAACGATCACCCTCAACTTCTTCAGTCTCTTGAACACGCCATCTCTATCTCTGAAGATTTCCTACCAAGAGGTCTATATGTCTCTTTACTCACGAAACACCCCGGAACAATTACACAATTACTAACGGCCTGCACTCGTTACAGTCTGAACTCATTGCACCATAAAACCGCTTCCATTGCTTTTGCCATAGATGTTCATCCTGAACTGATCCCAGCACTCACCATTTACCTAAATAATGCCAATCTCAGTCCAACCCAGTGGAGAACCATTATCACCGATATACCAACTACCATATGCAATATTATTGCTTCAGAAAATGCACAATTAATCCAAGCACTGGTACTTCACTTAAATGCTATTAATATCACCCCTGCAGAGTGGAAAACCATTATCACCACAGCACCAGCTACTATATATAATATTACCTTTTGTGCAACAAATGGCTATCCCCAACTACTTCAAGCACTCACCCCTCATCTAAATGCCATTGGCCTCAACCCAACCGTGTGGAAAAATATTATCACCTCAGCACCAGCTACTATATGTATTATTATCCTTGCTGCAATACGTGGTCACCCTGAATTACTTCAAGCATTCACCTCTAACTCAAATAATATTAACCTCACATCAACCCAATGGAAAAACATTATCACCACTGTACCCCATACCATCGACTTCATTCTCACTCTCACTCATCCCCAACTACTTCATGCACTCACCCGTCACCTAAATGCCATTAGCCTCAACCCAAACGAGTGGAAAAATATTATCACCACAGCAACAGCTACTATATGGAAAATTGCCCTTGCTGCAATACGTGGTCACCCTGAATTACTTCAAGCACTCACCTCTAACTCAAATAATATTAACCTCACATCAACCCAATGGAAAAACATTATCACCAACGTGCCCCAAACCATCAACATCATTATCACTATTGCCTTTGCCACAGCAAACGATCATCCTGCATTACTTCAAACACTCACCTCTAACTCAAACAATATTAACCTCAACTCAACTGAGTGGCATACCATTATTAACGAATCGCCAAGTACCATCGGTAATATTGCCTTTGCTGCATCAATGGGTCACCCTGAATTACTTCATGCACTCACTCCTAACCTACATACTACCTTCCTCAGCGCGGACGAGTGGAAAGCCATTATCACCACTGAGCCAGACACCATTGACAATATTGTCAGTGCTGCTGAAATTCAGTGTCCAAAACTACTTCAGAGTTTATTATCGCAGGTACCTCATATGCAGATCACACCTGGGCAATGGGAAAAAATATTTTCTCATTCTTCTGCGACAGTCGGTGCCATCTTACTTTCGGCACATCTTGCCAATAAAAATCTACTGAATGCGGCAACCCCATATCTTTTCGACTCCAGTGCTACAATATGGAAAAATATTATCAGGAAAGAACCACGGGTTGTGATGCAGCTTGCTTATTCCTTATCACAGGGACTAATCACAGCAGAAACACAGCTTTCACTAATCACAGAAGAACTCACTGAACAAGACTGGCTTATTATTCTAACAACTGATGGCACGCTACTTCAGCTTGCCATAGCATATGAAAAAGGCCACCAGGAACTCTTTAACGCTGCCAAGGATCATTTTGGCGGGCTATCTTTCATTGACTGGCAAAATATCATTGCTCAAAACGCAAAAATCATCTCCAAATGTATCCGTCTAGCTAAAAAACATGAACCCTCTCTTCTTAATGCGATTATAAGCCATGTTCAAAGGCTATCTCAAGAAAGCCTAGAGGCGACACTGAATGATATACAAGCCCATATCCCTAAACTGGCCCGCTACGCGATAAAAAGTCAACGTGCTGTACTGTGCCAAGTCCTGAATCAGGCTCTTGAGTTGGAGTCAGTTGATCGGCACTTATCTGACGAAGATAAACAACAGATCCAAACACTTGCTAACAATGGCCTGTTTGCCCAAAGCGACCACAGAGAAGCTCCTGGTTATGACAACACAACGATCTAGCCATCTTTTGGACTTTTTAATAAAATGCTCTTGAAATGCTTCCATTTCGCAGACCGCCCTTTACCACGCCCTTTCTTTTTATTGCTCATTTTTTTCTCGGTCGCAAGACATCTTAGTAGCTTTCTCCATGTATAGGCATCGTTTAGCACATCTTTTATCGATCTTTTCCGTGCATCACGCGATGCTTCTTTATTATCATTACTCATAGTGCAACCTTAAACAAAATTATAAACTTTATTATAGCAGACATATACAAAAAGTGTTTTTTTATAAAGCCCGCCAGTTTTCCACTTAAAAAAACACAACCTACACGATTAAACACCCTTTCATGAATCGTTCTTGAAAACGACCACTACTGATTACAACTTATAAAAAAACCTAAACATCTCAACCTATTCGACTAGCCAAGGGGGCTCCAAAAAACGAAAGGTCTGCACTCTTGGTTATTCTCGTCTCATACCTGTATCAAAGTACCATGTTAGCTTTCATCCTAAGCGGTATATCGCTATACGAACCCATGGTGCACAACAAAAAATAAAAGCGCCGGTGGTACACGTAAGACGTCCAAACATTCATAAAAAAGGGTGTTCATAACTACTTATTGAGCACTGTGGATAAGTCTGTGTACAAAAAAATCAACCCGTTCACCCATTACTATCCCAAAGCTTATCCACAGGCTGCTTATCCACTAATGCATTGTGAAAATAAAAGAAAAAGGACTTATGCGATTAATACACGTCCTTACTATTACATACTATCTTATTTACTTATATATATAAGATAGCCAACATAAAAGACTTTAACACTTCCAGATAAACCTTATGAACAAGATAAAAGTAAACCCGTCATACAGAAAATATACGATACCCTGTTGACATCTCCCATGAAACCGATACTATTAAATAGCAACGTAACAAGTCGAGAAAGCACACTGAAAACACTACATTCGCACTTATTTAAAGAAAAGTAGGCATGAACAATTCTATACTGGATAACGAAAAGTCAGAAAAAAACACGTGGCTCAAAACGGTTCGTCTCAAAGGTAGTGAGATCCACAGCACACGTCTACAAGGAACCCGATTCTTTAAGGACGGTCTAACTTTTTGGGCCTTGAAAAGCGACCTTGGTTATGCAAGAATGGGGATCTTGGTAGGCAAGAAAGTCTATCCAAGAGCTGTAGATAGAAACTATTTCAAAAGGATCCAGCGATGTTACTTTCAAAAACACCATCAAGAACTAGGCTCGGTGGACGTTGTTGTTGCAGCAAACAGCCACTTGAAAAAAGTAAAAACCACAGAATTAAACAGCGTTAGTGGTTCTGCATGGTATCCATTTCTCGCATCATTGCAAAAGGACTGATTTGTCTAATACAAGCTTATCAATGCGCCATCAAACCTTATCTACAACCATGTTGCCGCTTTGAACCGACGTGTTCACGATACGCGATAGAGGCTCTTTCAAAACATAAACTACGCAATGCACTGTTTTACATTGTACGGCGGCTTTTTTGTTGCCAACCATTCAGCCCTGGTGGAAAAGACCCTGTACCCAAATTTAACACTAAAACCTCTTAAAAGGAGCAAACATGAAAACGTTTAGAAAACCATTACTATTAGGACTCTTGACCTTTCTTGTCATCATGCTAGGACAAGCTTGGATGCTGGAGAGTGTTCGTAAGAAAACCATCCAAACCGCGCCTTCTGATAAAAAGATAAGCACGATACAGGCAACGAAACCGCATGTTAGTCTGGATACGATGACCTTGCAAAATACCAAAATCAAAGTTTACATTAATCAGGCAGGTGGTAGCATCTACAAAGCAGAGCTACTAGATTATGCCAACAGTCTGAAAGATAAAAAGCCATTTACACTCTTTGAGCATACAAAAGGGCATCTCTATGGGGCTAGCACAGGATTTTTGGGAGATGAGTCCCTTAAATTCACCAGCGACCAAAGCACTGTGACGCTCGATGAAGGTGAAAACGCCAGTATTTTGCTAAAAGCAAAAGGTAAAGATGGCGTGCGATATGAAAAAAAATATACAATCCAAAAAGATCGTTACAATATCGAGATAACCAGCACCATCCATAATCAGTCAAAAAACACGATGACAAGCACGCATTACACGCGATTTTTAGGGTTACAAGATACAGATTTAAACACAAAACCGCAGCCAAAACCGAAAGACTTCATTCTTGATACCAACCAACCTAAAGCAGGATTCACGTCTTTTAACACCTACCAAGGCCCCTGCTATTACAGTGATAACCAACCTTATGTGAAACGTCCGTTTACCGAGTTCGCTAACAAGCCCCTAACCGAAACGGTTGAACATCCTGGTTGGATCGCGATTCAGCAACGGTACTTTATTTCGGCATGGGTAACCCCAGATGGAAACCGAGATATCCATACACAATGGCAAAGCGGCGGTGTGGCGGGACAAGATAATTTGTTCAGACAGCACTTCAACTTCGAGTCAAAGGCCCCACAAGTGACATTAAAACCAGGCGCAAAACAAACCCAAAAAGCCATACTATACGCAGGTCCAGAGATTGCAAGTTCATTAGACGAGCTAGCCACGGGTCTTGGATTTACCGTTGACTATGGGTGGCTATGGTTTATTTCGGATTTGATTTTCCAAACACTCGTCTTTATCAATAGCTACCTTCACAGCTGGGGGCTCTCCATCGTAATGACAACCTTGCTCATCAAGATTTTATTTTATAAACTCTCTGAAACCAGCTATCGCACGATGGCATTACAGAAAAAACTCCAGCCCCGGGTCGAATTGCTCCAAAAACAATATGCAGATGACGCAGAAAAGCGCAGTCAGGCAATGTTAGAGCTCTACCGAAAAGAAAATATAAACCCGGTTGGTGGCTGTTTACCCTCGCTTCTACAGATACCCTTTTTTGCTGCGTTATATTACGTTTTAATAGAGAGTGTGTATCTACGACATTCGGCATTCCTCTGGGTTCCCGATCTCGCAAGCCACGATCCTTTCTTCATCTTACCCGTTTTGGTGGGTGCTGCTATGGTTGCTACAAACCAGATGAGCCCTAAATCTCAGGACCCAGCACAGGCGCAGGTTATGATGATAATGCCTGTGGTTTTCACCGGGATGTTTGCTTTTGCGCCTGCTGGGTTAGTACTTTACTGGTTTACAAACACGGTATTGTCTGCCATTCAACAGTGGTATATTAGTCGTAAGTATGAAAAACACGGTAGCCACTGAGGATGGAGAGTACGACCATAGTGGCCTTGGCTTCTGGGCATGGTGTTGCCGGGGTTGCCATTATCCGCCTATCTGGTAGCCACGCAAAAGACATTGCTCTGAAGATAACCAAGCGGCAGGATCTAAGCGTGAGATATGCCCATTTTTGCCATTTTTACTATCAACACGGAGCACAACTTGATTCAGGTGTGGTCCTGTTTTTTAAAGGGCCGCACTCTTTTACGGGAGAGGACGTTGTGGAGCTGCAATGT
The DNA here is from genome assembly GCA_964008345.1 of uncultured Coxiella sp. Classification (GTDB taxonomy): domain Bacteria; phylum Pseudomonadota; class Gammaproteobacteria; order Comchoanobacterales; family Comchoanobacteraceae; genus CACBGS01. The sequence continues at coordinate 242 of CAXGBK010000050.1, read as the reverse complement.
CACGGTGGCGCCCTGATCATCAAGGCACTAATCGATACGGCACTAGCACAAGGTGCCACGATGGCTAAACCTGGCGCGTTCACTGAAAGAGCCTTTCTCAACGGCAAATTGGATTTGTTACAAGCAGAAGCCGTTGCCGACTTGATTCATGCACAGTCTAGTGCACAAGCTTCTGCGGCAAACGCTAGCTTACAAGGGGCCTTTTCCAAACGGGTTCATCGGTTGCAACAACAGCTAGAAGC
>CAXGBK010000049.1:0-1547 GCA_964008345.1 uncultured Coxiella sp. | reverse complement strand
TGGTGTATCTACAGTATGGCTTGTTACCTTGTATTGTTAGTCATTATCTTTTTGATGTTTTTGCGATGAGTGAAAGTTTGTTTTTTATGCAAACACCAGGTATTGCCATTCAGCAGGTCGGCGTTATTTGTGCTTTGAGTGCGCCTATGTTGGTGCATCTCGTGCAGAAGTTCTTAGCCGGTTCTTTTTGGGTTTCGAGAGATTTACCTAGGTCTTTTTATAATGAAAATTGGCAGCCTCAGTATCAAATTAAGCCCATTTCCCAGACGGCGATTCCATCAAAGAAACTCACAACCGGGTCGATGATTTTCTCTGTGGTGTTAATGATTCTCACGGTTTGTGGTTTATATGTTTTGCGTTGTAAGTATGTCGTTGTATCACCGAGTCTAGATATTGATAAAGAGGTGGCCATTAGTCAGGCAAAAAATCTTGCAAAGGACAAGCTTGATATGACGAAACCTTGGGCGATCACGGCGGTGGCACAAGAGAATTTGTCACTGGATTTTATAAACTATTTTTATGAGAAAGAAGGCGCGTCAAAGACCAAAGATCTGTTGGTGAAGCGTGCTGTAAACTATCAAGGTGGGTTGTATAGCTTGGAGCATTTTATGCCTAAGAAAGTTTGGCATGTGCGTTTTGCGAACTTTGAAGGTAGTGATGTGGAGAAGGTTGAAAGTTTTTCTTGTGAAGTAAGTGCGAACGAGCGTCCTGTTATATTTGATCATGTGTTATCGGAGGAAGTAAAGCGATCGAATCTGAGTGAAGAGCAATCGAAGATGCTTTTTCAAAAGACGATGTTGGGTATAGGGTATCAGCTTGATCAGCTAAAAGTCATGAATTCAGATAGCAAAACGCATATTTCTGATCGGACTGATCGAACTATCACGTACCGAGATAACGTCTATGAGGTGTATCCTAACTTGGATCTTCGTTGGGTTTTGGGTATTCAAGGTGATGTGTTGGATCATGTGTCTAATTATCTTAAAGTCCCTGAGAAATGGCTCGATAAGCAATATACCAACAATGAATTATTTGTGGCTTTAAAGCAAATTGCACATTTGTTTGTGCAGCTGGTGTATTTTGGCTTTCTTGTGGAAGCTATTAAATATATCAGTCAAGGACTTATGGATGTAATCTTACTGAGAAGGATCTCCTTGATCGTGTTCTTTTTGTATATATCATTTGAGATCAATGGCTTGCCGTTATTTATACATAACCTTTCTACAACGACGCCACTCGTTAATCAGTGGTTATCTTTGGTGTTTTCAACAACGATGATATCTGCGTTTTCAGCAGGATTGCTAAGCGTATTGTTATGCTTGTGTGTAACCAAGCAAAAGCGTTTGCGATATAAACAGTCTGGTAATGCGCTGTTTGCAACGGGGATATGTGTGGGGTCTTTTCTTGGAGGATGCGCATTATTAACATCTTATATTTTTGGTAAAGCGCCTATTTTAACGCTAAACATCGGTTCTTTAAATACTTATATACCGTCTTATAATGCTTTTTGGGGTCTAGCTAATTATGCTATTTTTCAATGTGTTTTT
>CAXGBK010000048.1:0-19141 GCA_964008345.1 uncultured Coxiella sp. | reverse complement strand
TTTCACGCGGACACAATGAACCATCTTCGCTACTTTTACAACAAATAGCATACAATAAAGGCTTAAGCTCATCAGGAATAATACCCTGCGGCAATTCCCGCAAAAATCTAGACATCTCGTTCATTCGTAATAAAAAATCATCATGAGCATCAATATCGAATAAAGATTTGTTTAGATGATTATCCGCAGCTTTGTACACATCACGTAAAAAAGGTGTACCCCAAGATGATATAGAACTAGAAGCTGCACCAAAAACAGTCCATTTTTGCTGAGACAATGCCATCAAAAACCGGCCTAAGTAAGAAACATTCTGCTGATCATCTTGGCTGGAATTCGATGATTGAGATATCTGCCTTGACTGAATAGCATAAAAAATAGCTGCAGTAGCCGATCGCACTGCACGCTGTAATCTACTAACAGGATTTTGCTTGGCTTTCACTAACTTAATTCCCCAACATTATCTTATCCGCATAATAGAGTTTAACATTTTTTGTTAATATTGAAACTCTCTTGTCCGTAATAATACTTATATTGTGGCGATGTTAGCACAAGATTTAGCAAAAAAACAATAGCAACGGCTAATAAAAAGTATACCCTACAACTTATTTTTGCTATGATAATATTATTTTAAAGATTTAAATGCAGGAATCGTCAGAAACAAAACTATTCTATACCCGTTTACTACTAACGGTTGAAATAACTATCGTTACAGGATTCATCTATCTTTTAGGTCAATTCATCTATCCCGTCACCATAGCCTGTATTTTACTATATCTATCACTACCTGCCATAAACTTTTTAGAAAGAAGTACACACTTGCCCAGATATATTGCCGTAATTAGCATATTCATTTTACAGGTCATCATTCTAGCAAAATTATTTTACAGCGGCCTCCCGTACCTCGCCAATGAACTACAAAGCCTGCTATTAAAAGCTCCCAGTTATATCACACAACTTATCGGCTATCTCAACCAACAAGCCAACCTCTATCAAATCAACATCCCTATTGAAACCGAAGAAGTGGCACAAAAAACCTCTTCATTCTTCACCAACATCTTATCTCTACGCTATGAAACACTTGAACACACCCTACTTTTTGCTCACGGCACAGCTAGCCACCTCTTATCGCCGGTTTACTGGATCATCGACACGCTATTAATCCCCATACTGTATCTTTTCCTTGGCATCAACTACCAAAATATTCTCACAGGTCTAAAGAACAATACACCCCACTTTTTGAAAAAAGAAATGACTTTATTCTTACACAAAACAAACGATATTTTTGATGCCTACATCCGCGGACAAATCATACTAGTCTGCACATTAGCGGCCTGTTATAGTTTAGGATTCTACATAATCTCACTACCCTATGGCCTATCCATAGGCATCATCACCGGATTACTAAGCTTTATACCCTATCTTGGAACCATCATTGGACTAACCACAGCAACACTCATCTTATTCACCAGCAACAGTTCTTTTTATGCCTACGCACTGCTACTAATCGTTTTCGGGACCGTTCACAGCCTAGAATACAGCGTGTTAATACCAAGACTCGTAGGCCATCGCGTGGGGCTAAGCACCTTGACAAGTTTTCTTGCCATCATCATAGGCGCGAGTAACTTTGGCGTTTTCGGCATCATTTTTGCCATCCCTACCGTCGCAATTGGCAAGCATGTCTTTGAACGTGTCCATTACCATTGCAGAGCACAGCAAATTGTTTAACCTGGCGGCCATTGTAAAGCACGACCGCCTATTATATGCAAATGCAAGTGAAATACCGTCTGGCCAGCACCCGCCCCATTATTTATCACCAGACGGAATGCATCGGCAAAACCCTCTTGTGCAGCAATCTTTGGAGCAACCAGCATCATGTGCCCAAGTAAACGCTGATGATCTTCTGAACTAACTTCTGAGAGCATTGCAATCGGTTCTTGTGGAATAAGCAATATATGCATCGGGGCAACAGGGTTAACATCCCTAAATGCTAGACACCTATCATCTTCATAAACAATATCTGCAGGCAATTCCCTGCTAATAATTTTTGAAAAAATCGTATCCATAACCTCTAACTACCCCCTTTTGAACACTCATCCTCGGAAAGCACCCTGGCTGACTCAACCATCATAATAGGAATCCCATCGCGTATCGGATAAGCAAGCCTACTAGCTCTACACCAAAGCTCACCTTTAGCCTTTACCCAAGTCAATGCAGCACCTGTAGCTGGACATACCAAATACTCCAACATCGATTGACGCATAAAAAATCCTTAAAATACCCATTCAAAACACTCTAACATAATGCCCTGCCAAACGAAACACCAACCTATTTACAACCGTCATCCTCTATCGTACAATACCGATTTAAGCTCCATCATAAAATGCCTATCGATCAAGAAGCACTCCATCAATACCAAGAGCGTTACCCTGATGAGATAGCGACTGTAGAAACCTTCAAAACCTTTTTACAACACCACAACGAACAAGAAAAAGCCCATCTAACCGCCTCTGCTTGGCTGATCAAACCATCTAACCATCACGTTCTTCTAACACACCATAAAAAATTACAAAAATGGCTACAACTTGGCGGACACATGTCACAACATGAATATGACACAAAAACCACAGCCCTTCGCGAAGCAAAAGAAGAATCCGGCATCGAGAACATCATTTGTGTAGATCAAACAATCCTCCACTTAGGAGTCTACTACATTCCTGAAATCCACCAAGAGCCAGCCCACTATCATTTTGATGTTTGCTACCTACACTACGCCCATGAACCATGTACAACCGTAAAGAGCTCAGAGTCTAACGCTTTAAAATGGTTTAGTTGCAGCGAGCTTTGCACCACCAGCCAAGAACCGTCGATCGCCATTATGGCAAGAAAATGGCAACTTCTTTCTCATAATATTCTCGAAACCACAGATATGATGTCGTAAAACGTAAAAAAAGCAATGGAGGCGGCGGGAATCGAACCCGCGTCCGCTCATGCTAATCTTTCAGTACTACATGTTTAGCTTCGTCATCATTTAATATTTGGTTTTTGGACGAGCACAGACCACCAAATATTCACTTACTGAGTTTAATACCATATCAGGCAAGCACTAATACAGTACGATCTTGTGTAAATGACCGCGAATTAAAAGGCACAAGCACCGATTAACCACGGGATTAAGCAGCTACAGCTGCTAGATCTGCGAAAGCTTGATTCTTTGCAACAAGCCTTCTTCTATTACTACGTTTTGCAGTTATATGTTTACGAGGTGTTTTACGAGCAACCTTGCAAGCTCGACATGCACTTCCAGCCTCGTCAATCACGTCGAAGCCAAATGCGCCCCCAGATCATTCAATTATATCATACATCTAAAAAAAATCTAGTAGAATCTGTTTCTTCAAAAGCCAATCCTCTCTTAACAACGCTAATCCACACAAAGATGCGTATACCATAACCGATTTAACTTCGATTGAAATACCCCTGGTTCATTCCTGTCTAGCAAGTGGTTTAAATCCACAATCTCTAATGGCTGATCTTGCCAAGAACATGTATACACAGCCTTTGTTCGCGCCCCCGTATCAGGATCGATCTGCCACTGTAAACACTGCGCACAAATTCCTTTCAACATACACTGCATAGGACCGATAACAGACCCTATCATAACGGGCACATTTGCACCATTTTTAGCCAAAAGAGCTCGATAAGTGGAAGTCACAAAAAGCGCTTTACCCTGCAAATAAACCCGATCACACCGCTTATAATAATCGATGATCACATCATCGTGCAGCAAACTTTCATCCGCAAGCCAAACGCAATCCAATCCGCTTAGCCACGAAGCATAATAAGACCGAACTGCCGATACCACACCAAAAATCACCATCCTCACAGTATGACCTTTAGCATACAACGTTCGAGCATAAAATAAAGCAACCGGGAACTGCACGGCATCCGTCATAATCAGAATGGTCGATCGCGACTTCGGTAGAGACATTCTCACGCCAGTGGGCCCCATACAGGATAACTTTTCACCAGGCACACTCTTTGCAAGCCAAGATTTTTCTACACCATCCCTCTTAAACACAAAATGTAAGTGCCCGCGATCATAATCTATATCGCAAGCCTGCAAAACAACCGACTGAATAGGCACGGGGCCATCAGAACTACTACCATCCTGTAATCTTCTCAATTTAAATAAATGACCAGCCAGACTTTTACGAACCACAAAAGGACACCGCAGCACCAAATGAACCATCTCGTCATGCCAGCACTCATTGACAATACACACACAAGAAACGTGTTGCTCCAGTTCATATAAAAAGCCCGCCGCATGTTTATCACTACAGGACGCCACAAAACCCAAACTGCGAACAATATGTGGCGTGACATATTGTGCAGACGCCACAGCCTTGACCACACTCCCATGATATTTTGGATGCAAATCCCCACAAAAAGATACTTTACGCCCCTCATCATCATAGTTTGTAAAAAAACCATCTACTTTATCTTGCCCCCTATCAACAACGGATACGCGTGATAAGGTACCGTTCGCACCTAATGCATGCGTTGCATAAAAAGCCCCATCACGAGCTAAGGCATGGCGATGCTCATAGCCATATGCAACATTAGGTAAAGCACCTGTTGCAACCAAAACAGACTTTGCAGGCAATAATAGTGGACGAAAAATCGCTTCTATATGTATATTATCTACGCCAAGCTGATAAAAAATACGAGGATTGAATGTGTCAGAGGGGTATGGCTTCACCTCTATTGTACCCGCTTGTTGATTTTGTGCCACTATAGCCCAGTACTGTGGAAAATTTCCATGCTTTTCTATACGAGGGTAAGATACGCCCAGGACCATCCCCACAGAAAAAATGGTTGACTCGGATAAGGACCACACCCCACGATCAGCATGCCAAACCATACCCTGCATTTTCAAGCTAGCTGCGCCTACCTCAGGCTGCCATGGCTGCAAGCACTGCAAATGGCACACATAACCATCCTCATCTACATCCACAGCAACAGGGGTTGTTCGTTCATATAAACAGACCCCCTGATCCAAACAAGCCTGTAACTCATGGGGATTTTGGCGATACGCTGGAGAGTCCTTAAGCCCACGTCGATAAACAATCGCCACCCCGCCCCACCGTGACAATAAATCCGTAAAGTTAGGTTTCCTATGCTGTTTATTAGCAGACAACCGCTCTGCCAAAACCAACTCTCCATGCTCTATGACAACCTGAAGAGCAGCCGACTCCTTTTCACTAAAAGCCGCCCAAAATGGTTGCTCTCCTAACTTATCACGCAATATTTTACTACGCTTAGCTATCACCTGAACAATCTGCAAATAATAAGCTTGCACTTCTGTAGCTGTATCCACTGCAGTTAAACCAGCGCCGATCACCACACATGGCAATTGCGGGAGCAAACTCTGTATGGATTCAGCTTGATGAGAGCCGGTTAATTGTAACGACATCAAAAAATCGTTTGCCTGCATCATCCCTTTTGCCAAACTATGCGGAATCCTTAAAGCTTGTGGCAATCCAGCGCCCAAAGCTAACGCCACATGATCGAAACCCCATTTCCAGCAATCTTCCAAGGTTAGAGTCCCACCAAAACGCACTGAACCGTATATTCTAACACGATCACGGCGCAACAAACTTAAGTAAACCAGCTTCAATAAATTTTTATCCCATCTCGATGTAATCCCATATTCCGCGACCCCACCAAATCCCAAAACAGACCTTTGTGAAAGCGGCTCTCTAATAGACTCAAAATCATAAATAGGCTGCATCACATCTCCATATGGCCAAGATTTGATCAATGCCCCATCAAATCCAACCACCGCACAACCTTGCATCGAAAGATGATGCACTAAACTAAAACCAGCTGGACCAAGCCCCATAACAGCCACTTTCTTTCCATTATCAGGTTTGGGCAATCGCTCATCACAACGCAAAGGATGCCAGCGTACGAGTAGATCATATATTTCTACACCCCATGGTAATTCTAGGACATCTTGTAAAACACGCGTTTCTACTTGAGGTGTATCTACTGGCTCTTGTTTTTGATAAATACAAGAACGCATACAGTCGTAACAGATCCTGTGGCCTGTAACAGCACACATCGGATTATCAATCATCACCGCTACCAGTGCAGCCACGTGGAAACCTCGCTGTTTTAACCAGTGCATCTCAGAAATCTTTTCATCCAATGGGCATCCACTCATCAGCATATCAGAGGCATCGCGACGAAAACCTTGATCTGGATCTCGCTTAACTTGATAAAAACCACTACGGCAATAATCTACCTGCTTATCATGACATGTTAAGCAGTAGTGATTCTGTGTATGCACTTCCTCAGGGCTCTTATAATCTGCAACACAGTCAAAATTATCGCGTCCATTTTCTATTTCATTATCAGACACATAACAATAATCAACCCCATGACTACGTACACCTACTGCCTCCATAATATTTTTTTCAGGTCGCCAAAATGCATACCACGCCTTTGCTTCTGGAAACAAAGTTGGATCGCGACTCACATAATAACACCATAAAAGAAGACGCTTGTAAGCAACGTCATCTTGATCATTCAAAATAGATATTGCAAAACGTGCAACATCTGACTCATGCAAAGGCACTTGCGAAGCAAGCCAAGAATGCACACTCGAAAAGGACATATCAAGATCGGGTTTGAAAAACTTCTTATAAGCAACCTCTACAAATTTATTTTTTAAAATCAAGCGCAGGTTGCCGTCTTGATATTTATCAGATAAAACCTGCGTATCCAGCCGAAACAACTGTAATAAAAACCTCTCAATATGCGGAGAAACTTCAATAATAAGCTCGCTGTAACGCTGCTGGTCAAGCCTATCAGGTGATAACTGAAAATCTAATAAACGCTGTTCCACGCCCGTACGCTGCCGAGCACAATATTCCATGAAGAGCTGATCTAACTGTAAAAGACCTTCTCGATTATGTAAATCTGCATAAGAAAGCCACGCCAAACGAAGTTTTTTTGCCTTGTGATTTTTATTCTTTGTGATCATATCAAAACTTTATTGTTCCTAGAAAACCTTTTACATTATATCATAATCACTTAGCGCAAACACCCCCATGATATCAAGACTGTTTAAATTACTAACAACACAGAAAAGCTGTTCCCGCAACAACATTCAGATATACATTTGATAAACCAGCCATACACGCCCACTGCAACACGCAAAAAATCGCTGCAGCAAGGATCTCATATTAGCAGTTTGGCTTGATGATAAAAACATCAGCTAAAATAGTTAACTCTACAAAAGGCTTCACTCTGCTCCCACAATTGATCTTGCAGCTTCGTATCATAACAGCGCCGACTCATAGCCGCATCTTTAGGCAATCCGTACACCTCAAGAAATCCTGATGGTCCCGAATAAAAACCGGCACCTTCATCTAAAACCGCACGTAAGCTCGGAAGAGAACCCGCAATAATCCCTGGCTGTGAAAATCCAAATCTATGCATAAGCTTTAGGCATGCACTACCAAATTCATAAGCCCTTACACTACCTAAGATACTTCGCATACTCGCATCATGCGTCCCTTGATTAATACTGGTCAACACATACCCTGGGTGCGCAGAAAACATCTCAACATCAAGATCTTGTTCTTTGCATAATGATGACCATTTCATGGCAAATAAAATATTTGCTAATTTACTATCTGCGTACACGGTATTGGGAATAACTACCTGCTTCTGAAAATACTTTTCAAACGTTAAATCTTTCTGTGCACTCCAATGCCTTAAAGAACTTTGTAAAACGATCTTAATGCCTTTAGACCTGGCAATCAGCGGCATTAAATGCCCTAAAAAAGAAAAATGGCCTATATGATTAATAAAAAATGTTCTATTATGCCCCGTCTCAGTACAATCTGTTGGTAGGCCTACGACACCTGCATTAGCAAAAATATAATCCAAATGATTAACACCCTTTATCAAACTATCTGCGGCATCTTTTGTGGTTTGTAAGACCCCCAAATCCAAGTGAGCAACACCATGATTATTGTCCCCAAAATTTTGATTAAAGTAGGCTATTATGCGTTCTGCCATCGTAACATTACGAACCGCAAAAATTACACGGCCTCCAGCGCGTGCTATCAAATACGCAATAGCATAACCTATTCCTTGAGTTGATCCCGTCACCATAGCCGTCTTCCCCGATAAATTTGGCAGATGATCTTCTAACCACGCTCTACTCGATGGATCGATAACCAAATCGTACTGACGCATATATTCCCCACATCAAATAACATAAAATATAAAACACAGGGTATATTATTGCAGCCAAAAAAGATAGACTATCCGAAAGTGTCGAGCAAATAATCATGGAACAGACAGAACAGCGCACGCTGCAGCCCAATATCCTACAAGAGCAACAACATTGCTCCCTGCGACCAAAGAAGTTAAAGGACTACATCGGACAAGAGAAAGTTATTAAACCTTTGGAAGTTTTTATCCAAGCTGCCAAAAATCGAAAAGAAAGCCTAGATCACGTCTTATTATTTGGCCCACCCGGTTTAGGAAAAACGACACTGGCACAAATCATTGCTTATGAGATGGGCAGTACGATTAAACAAACATCCGGTCCTGTTCTTGAGAAAGCAGGCGATCTTGCTGCACTGCTAACTAATTTAGAACCACATGACATTTTATTTATTGATGAAATCCACCGTGTCCAAGCCTCTATTGAAGAGATACTGTATCCTGCCATGGAAGACTATCAAATTGACATTATGATTGGCGAAGGCCCCTCTGCCAGATCTTTAAAATTGGATTTACCACCCTTTACGCTCGTTGGAGCCACCACACGAGCAGGAACTCTAACCTCACCCCTACGTGACCGATTTGGCATTATTCAAAGACTTGAGTACTACAACGCTGAGAATCTTGCGACCATCGTTCAACGCTCTGCCAAGCTTCTCAACATCGGCATTGAAGAACCCGCAGCACTATACCTAGCAGCACGGTCTAGGGGCACGCCAAGACTAGCAAACCGATTACTTAGGCGAATACGAGACTTTGCCCAAATGAACGACCACCACAATATCGACCAACAAACCGTTGAGCAAGGTCTAACCATCATGGATATCGATCATAACGGTTTTGATAATTTAGACAGAAAATATTTAGAAGCCCTACTCTATCAATTCGATAATGGCCCTGTTGGTGTAGATTCTCTTGCGGCTACAATAGGTGAGAACCGCCACACAGTCGAAGACGTATTAGAACCATTTCTGATTCAGCAGGGATTTATTCAAAGAACCCCTAGAGGAAGAATTGCCACCGAAAAACTAAAAGTAACACTGCATAATCACAAATAAGGTATCAACGATCCTCAATGCATATACTACTGTTACCTTCTTGATCCGGAGACCCTTGTAAGACATCTTTTTCATCATCGTTATTATCGGTTGCCATTGGTGCTCCTGACTCCCCTTCACTCGGGTCAGCTGTTGGCTCCATCCCACGATAAAACGTTTGCAGAGGCTGACGATAGTTAGATTCAAGAGCATAATCTAACATCTCGATGGGCCCATCACGACCAAGCGTATACGAGACAGAGGCATATAAAAGCATCGACTCGTTTAATTTATAGGTCAAATATTTTCGATAAACATCTGCGTTTAATTCAAATGCCATGTCGCGTAAGGTATCCAACTCACGCGACAAGGGACTATCGGTTACATTCTCCAAAAATGCTTGGTAAGGCATCACCACATAATCATTTGGGATCATCGCTGTAATATTAGTTTGTGCGTTATCGTATTTGTTCAAAGCCAGAAGAGATGTTAGCTGATCCTTATAGGGAATCATACGCCACCTGGATGCGGTATCTAACATACTTGACAAACTAAAATAACACACAGAAGACGCGGTATTAACTTTCCTTTTAAGCGGAATAGTCTTGAGAACACTAGACTTCAACTGATAACTAAGCATCGCTCGACGCATTGCAAATCGCATAGTAGAGCGCAAATACTCCTTATAACGTTTCTTAAACAATTCTTTAGTTTGCGCCTGTGCCTTTCTCAGTACCTTATAGTACCTTGGAATGATTTTCACATGCACTTGCGGTATGTCGGTAGGACTACCAGGTGGAGTAAGAACGGTTGATGCGTCGGGAATATAGGAGGTACAAAACTCTGCGTAACGAAAAAACTTACCGTTACTCAGAAATGTAACTTGCTTGGAGCCAGGAATAACTTTTTTTAACGTGGAAGGTTTAGTTGCGTCCATAAGCACAGCTCTACCAACCCCATTAACGTTAGCTGTAGCTGGAGGCTCATCGTAAACTTCAAAAGACCCAGGCTGATAAAAAGAATTATCAAAACCCACATAAGGATTCCCCATACTGAAATTCACAACCTTCGCAACCATATCCTTCTGTAAGGACTCATAAGAATCGCTTACGTATTCACCATTTAAAGTATTATCATTCAGATTACCCTTATATGGTTCTAGCACACACGTGGAGGTATCTGAAACATCATCACGCTTATCTTGATATAAATAAGCCAGTTGAGGATAAGCTGCAGAGTCGGCGTCCATTAATCTGAGCTTATAAGTATTCGTCGTATCTAAACTGTTTAAATATTGCATACCCGTTTTTGATACACTTATACCCAATTGTGCTGCGACCTGTTTCTCTAGTACGGACAAGACCTCTAGCAAAGAGCGTAATATCCCTGGGGCAGGATCGAGTAACGGCTCAACATCTTTAGGAATATATCGATTAAAAATACGATAAACATCAGCTTTATAATGTGAGCCATCGTTTTCGGTCATTAAGGCTTCACAAGGGTTATCACTGGAACCACCGTAAAACCAAAAATCGTTATTATCAGCAGCCCAACCACGATACCCAGGAATACCCATAACTTGATTACTATACCATTTACCTTGGCGAGCATATAACTTTTGCATCGTTCCAAGCAAACATTTAGTAGCCGATGAATATACTCTAAATTCATCAATATTAGCCGCTGTTGTATTTGAATTTTGAACCGTATCGATCGAGGCCTGTAAATTACCAAAATAATACTGCATGGTTCTCATCCCATTCCAAACATACTTAGGATCAGAAAATTGAAAACCCATTGAACAACCTTCATCTTCTAGATCCTCCGTCTCCGAAACCACTTCTCCAGAGGTAGTATCCACTGTACTTACGGTCCTACTAGCACTAATATCAACATCTGGATAACTAACTGGCTTACCCGCTTCTTTGGCAATCCCCTCGTCATCTAAAGCATCAATACGCGTTTGTTCGGATAAAGTTAGAACCGGATCATAGTTATCATAACAACTCGATGCCAATTGTGTGACCATACGAATCCGTATCAACAAGTCATTAAGCGTTCGATAGTTACCAAAATCACTATTTAAAGCTACATTAACGCCTGAATCAGCAATTTCTGGAATAGAAATGGTATCTGACAGTGCAGGTCTTATAATCCCATAGTAGTCATCAGAGGATACTGGACTAATCATTGCCCCCAGAGCTGTATTTAAGGAAGAGTAATAAAAACGCAACTTCGAGCCTTCGGTCAATATAGAGTTTACAAAATTATACTTAACAGGGGCTGTCCGCTTATTACTATTAAAATTCCCCAACAACTCTGTAAAATCTTGGCTAACTTCTTTTTCTAACCAACCACCTGCTGATTGACCTATACTATACATGTTTGCGCTTTCATAAAGCCCATAACACTGGCCATCACTACAGATATTACCCTGCCTATTAGATAAGGTCTGATCGACCAATCTTGGAATAAAACCCCCATTCGAACTGATACCTGGAAAGGTAGCGTATCGCACGTGATCTTTCGTCATCCAGCATTGCGGATTTTCTTCAGACCAAGGGGACTGCGCCGCATAAAAGCCAGCCCCAGCTTTTAATACTTCACAGGACGGATCGTCTTCTGCTTGCACATAAAGCGCGCATAGTGACGACGCCAAGGCAAAAAGTATTGAAAAAAAGACCATAACATATTTTCGCACACTATCTACTCCCCTGAAGCACCAGGCACACCCGAAGAAGAAGCAGCACCTCGATAGTAATTCTTGGATAAAGACTTTAGATTCAGAGCAGCAGCATTCAATTGCACACGTCTGGTTTCAATATCTGAAACCGTTGTGAGTGTTTGAAGCAATGACATCATCTCTTGCTGTTTATAAAGTTTGCCACTGATATAGTTATTCAACTGCAATAATGTTGCAATTTCCTTCATAACTTCAGGAACATTCGACGAAGCCAAATGCTCAGACCATGTACCGGAAGCTTCTTCTAATGGCTCATCTGGGGCAGTGGTCCCGGCTGTTGCAGCCGTACTAAGGGCCGCTTGGTACTCCGCCTGGGCCTGAACAGCTTTGCTATCAGCATTGGTAAACGACCTATTAGGATCCATACGCCAAGTCAAAGCATTTGTCATAGCCTGAGCTGGCGTAAACGTACAGGACTTGGAGCCATTTGAAACCGTAATATTGGTATTTCTATCTGCGTAACTTTTCTGTAAAACACTCAAGGTAAATAGTTTTTGAATATTCAATGGCGCCATAGAATTGCGATACGTCTTACTAAATGCATCGATTCTATTCAAGGAATTAATCTGATTGGATTTAACCTCATTCACGCCAACATCTAGTGTCACATTGTAAGTACCTGACGAATTAGTCATAGAGGCATTTAAGGCCTTCCCAGAGGAATCAAAGCAATAAAAGCGTCCATTTTTTGCTACTAAAGCTTCACAATTCCCTCTATTGATATCAGGAACATCGATAATGGTTTGGAATCGAACATTATTCAGTAACTGATTCATATAGAGTTCAGCTAGCCTGGCCTTAGAAAAGTCACTCACACTCTCGCTATAACGGCCAGTACTAACCGTAAAGTTTGATGCCTTTGTTGCATCATCTGCGGCAATGTAAGCCGACATAACTTCTGTACAGTCATCAAGATCGGCAGTCGATAAGCTACCATTGTTGGCACTCGCATAACTATCAGCGCCTATCATTCCCCATAAACTACCATAATTTTTTACAGCGTCATCAGCGCTATTGGATTTCTCGGTAAAGATCTGCCAAAACAACAATGGACGAACACTCTCTGATATCGCTTTCAACAACGGCTCAGCCTCTACCAACAGCCCCTTTCCCGTCTCGCTAAGATCGGTCTTAACAGCATGATTATCATTAAAATAATCTCCTATATAACCTGTCTTACCAATAGATGTTAAATAAGTGCTGTCTACCGTATCTTTTCCCAAAAGCAATCTAAGCGCACCGCAAGTCTCCTTAGCAGAATCCCGCATAGCCTGATACTTGCTTACATTCGGATCAGAAGAGGATGATAAGCTCGTCACAGCAGCGTCGAAAGCATCACAACGTTCCATCAGCTGATTGAGTGCAGAAATGGTACTTCTCCAGCCATTCCAACTATCATTCGTACTGGTTTTATTATACAAAAGTTCCGACATACATCCACAAACGTCTGGACTTGGATAACCATCTACAAAGGGGACACTGACGCCTCCAGCACTTGAGGTAGCAGATCCTCCAAGGGCATTCGCACCGGTCCCTGAATTTTCGCAACTCCCCGCCAGCTTAAAGTCATCCTTACAACTCTGTGTTAGAAGACGTGCGTACTCAGCACCGATCATTAAATTACATGCAACCTCGTCAACACCACTAAGTTGATTTCTACAGCTGGCCATTACATATTTACCATTGGCATTACCTGAATCACGCTCTCCTTCATCCACCATCAGTGGATAAATCATAGCCTCATAAGCATTAGCCGTGCTAAGATAAGGATCTACAGCGCCAGGCACCACATCGGAGACGGAGAAATCTTCTTTCCCTAGTCTATTACCTGCACCGGACATCACCAAAGCGATTGTTTCTTGCATATCAGACTGTAAACTACTCTGATAGGTTGAAGATTCCACAAAGTGTAACATGGCTTGCGTGGCCTGGCTCACATCAGCAGAAGCTTGTGGACTTCGACTCTCTGCATTAAAATGATCTATCATGCGGACCAAAAAGTTATCTGTATCTTGATTATCTGGATCGGAGCCCCCGCCAAACAATACACCCTGCAATTTATCTTTGTTCATCATCTGTTGTATCTGCTCTCTTAATTCTAGCTTGTCCGATTCCTGTTTTGAATAAATCGTATCCTGATTCCCTTTTAAATCTTGCTGATTATACCAAACCCGAGAAGCCAATCTTCTCTGGTGCGTCTTCAATTTAGCTTGGTTATCGATAGTCGTAGACTGATTGGCAGCAATACCACTGGCCATGTCCGCTTGATTTGCTGCTAAAGCTGATTGATTATCAATAATGGTTTTCTGGTTTGCACTCATAGCTGTGCCTATTGTCTCTTGATTAGCCACCACACTGGCAAAATTGCTGTCATTAGCATTTTGCATCAACTGCTGATTCTGTTGAACGGCGATAATATTTTTTTGTAATATCGCTTGATTGGCGTTGTTGGTAATTCTAGAACTAAGATCGCTGGTATCAACGCCACTTGTTGAGACATTTAGCGTACTGGTAAGATCTGAGTCACTCACATTGCTGTTTACGCTAACACTCTGCGACGTATTACTGACATTGTTCGCAGCACTTGCTCCATCAGCACTTTCATTAAAAGTAGCCGTAAGATTTCCAGTAAGTGCGACATCTGCACTACCTGAAAGCGTGGTATCTGCATCATCTACTATCGTTATCTGAGGATTAGTCAACGAGCCAGCGGCTACTATTGATGAGAAACCAGCACCCAACAAAACTATCCAATATCGAAACAAGCCTCTTCTCCTCATATTAATCAACCGTATCAGAAACATCGATAAACTCCGTATCGGCAACTTCAGCTGCTAACACACCCTGCAATGATGGTACGCCCTGCGCATCGGCTGAATCTGTATACCTCTTGGCACGCACAGCTGCTGGTTGCCGCCTAGCCTGCGACACCCTATTTGCATGGCCAGAAGATCTCACGACGTTCGTCTGCGATGATTTACTCATATAGACTCGATCTCTGGCGGCTTTTGCTTTCGCCTTATTTGCTTTGGCGCTCCTAAGTGCCTGTACCACAGCAAGCGCCTTGCGGTCCCGCTGCATTTTCCTATTATTAGCAATTTGCCGAGACCTGGCAGCGTTCTTAGATAATGGCGTTTGCCTGTAGGATTTAGGCGATTTTGCAGACAATGAACGTGCATATTGATCCAATAAACCCTGATTATTAGCCACCGAGTTCCTTTTTCCGCTCTGCACAGATGCACCCATATGACCCACGGGTCCTTCCGAATATATCTTAGACCTACTCTGATTCGCATGCCTTACTTGCGCATTCCTACTTTTAATGCAAATAAGACGCTGCGTATTGTCACGGATAGATGCACAATTTTGCGCTAATCCCTGTAATGAAAACAACAAAAAAACGATTTGCACGCATACATACACGAATCGGCCTAGTCGCATTAGACGTCCTCCAGTGCTTCTGACAACAATTTCAAACGCTCTTCTGAAACCACCCTAGCTAACAAGCGATAGCGCTCAAAAATCACATTTCTCTTAAGGAACAACCTAGCAGAAACATTATCAGCACTCGATTGCTCAGCAAAAGCTATAATCTTGGATGCAGCACCTGGTTTAATCGTATCTACGGTTTGTAAAACTCGCAAATAACGCCCCGTACACAAATAGGCTAAAACATCTAGAAAAACTTGCGGTTCCTTAAAATCTTTTACGTCTAACTCGTCAAAAACCTCACCTAATTCGGCCATTGCTTTTTCTATTTCAGGCGATGAGCGACAAAGACTTACTTCTACAGACTCAAGCAACATAATAACGCGAAAGACCGAGGAGTCCATAAAATCTTTCCAATACAAGCGTGAGCCTTCCAGCGTCAAATCAACCATATCATTATTACATACAACCTATGATCATTATGCCAAGCTATGCATTGAAAAACAATTCCATACTAAATAAAGTAGCAAATAAACCACCCACAACAAAAAAAAACCAGAAAACACTTGCCTTTACCAAACAATTATAATAAATTATGTTTTCTTTTTATGCCCTCGTCGCTACATCGATATGCAACCTAAACAGATACAAGAAAAGATAGCAGCTTCTCTTCCAGGCTCAGAAGTCACCGTCAGCAGCCCAGACAATATACATTACAGCGCTGTTGTCGTTTACCATGGATTTGCAGGGAAAAAAATTCTTGCACAGCACCGCATGGTCTACGAAGCGCTAGACGGATTACTTGAAAAAGAAACCATACACGCCCTTGAACTAACCACCAAAATACAGGAGAATTAATATGTTAACCGATCAGGCTATCCAAGATATCATCCATCAGCAAGTAACCGAGAACCGTGTCGTCCTGTATATGAAAGGAGACGCCCAATTCCCGCAATGTGGTTTTTCTCATCAAGCTGTGCAGATACTACAAAAGCATCAGGTAGAATTTGTTGCAATCAATGTTTTAGAAAATGAAGATATACGCCAAGGTATAAAAGCTTACTCAGACTGGCCAACGATTCCACAACTCTATATCCAAGGTGAGTTCATAGGAGGTTGTGACATCATTAAAAGCCTTGACGCTTCTGGGGACCTGGTTAATCAACTTTCCGAATCCAGCAGCTAAGAACACATCGAAAATTATCCACAACATCGAATTCTATACAAAACGAAGATTTTTAAGATTTTTATAACAAACAGTAGACAAATAGCATCAAAAGTTCTATGTTGTAAAAAACTCGGCGTAATTTTCATGAAAATAGTAATTGTATTTGGGCACCACAACACAAAGACTTCATTTAACGCAGCCATTAGAGATACTTTCATAGACGAAGCGCACCAGTGCGGACACCACACAGACATCATAAACCTATTTGATGAGAAAGAGCAACTCCCCTTTTATCGAAGCGACATCAACCCCCCACCAAAAATTGTAATAAATTACCGACAACGGCTCGAGGAAGCCGATGCTGTGTTTTTAATCGGATCTTGTAATAATCTGCGACTCAACGCTATTTTAGAAAATTGGATAGACTGGATATTCCACCCAACATGGTTCTTCACTTACCGAGCTATGATTCCGGGCAGTATCTACTTCAAAAACTATGGCTATCCGGTAGCTGGCGCCATGAAAGGAAAAATAGGCATGGTATCCATTACCTATGGCGGACCTATGATTAGTTATTTTAATTTTTCAATCTTCGACAACATTCCCTTCAGACGCATCAAAAAATCCGTGTTCCAACTTGGTGGACTAAAAACACGATACCTTCGATTTTACTCTGTACTTCCAAACATGGGCCAAGATGAATTCGACAACCATATGCAAACCGTCAGGCAATTTGCACGTAAGTTAAAAAAATAAACCTAGCATACGCCAAAGCTTTATTAACCCAACTTTCGGTTCTCATACACGATTGAAAACCATTTCAAAAAAGCAAAGCTTGCATAGCATTCAAAAAACCGCTAAAATACGCAATATCTAAAATAAAAACTCAATTATGAAAAACATCACCACTCTGAAAAAGCAACGAAATTTCGATGCAATCCATAGCCAAACAATCGCATTCATCGTAGCAACAGGAAAATCATTAATTGACATCCTCGCGCACAAACTCATTGAAGACCCTAAAGAAACCTGGCTCGCACTCCACAACAACCCACAGAGACTTCTAGATACCGAGCAAACGACCGCCGTACTAAAAAAGTTACGTGACTACTTGATACAGATAGTAGAAGAGGATTGCTTTGACTTTTACGTTGCTAACAAATTAAATGAAATCATTTCCCAGTTACCTAAAAGTACGGCGCCAAACATAGCGTTTTATAGATTACTACAAACGCATCTATCCACGGTAAGCAATAAAATAAAACAGAGAAAACAAAGCAATCAAGCAGGATATCGTACCAAACAAAAACTAAGCGATGCACAAAGACAAATAAAAATATTAAATAGAAGCATAGATGCATTACCTGAAATCAATTTCCATGAAGTTTTTTCAAGCGCTATCCAAAAATTACACGGCGGCCATACAAAACGAGCTATCGAATGGAAGCTTTCATTCCAAGAAAACCTGCTTAACACATTACTCGATCCAAAAATACTTGCGCTACCCCAGGAAAAATACGATACATACGTTCAATACAGTGCTAGTGCATTGCAAGCCGCAGAAAACACATTCTTTGGCCAAACCAAACTGCTCCACAATAACATTGCAGAATGGTTTAGTCATAATGGAAAAATAATGCAACTGATAGCAAAACATCACAATCCAAAGTTGAACTACCAAAAAAACATCGGCACTTTAAGTAACATAGCTGCATTAGTGGACCATCTTGATCGTTATTACCCATTTTACAACTCTGCTTTCAAAGACACAAAAAACAGAAGCACTGTTAGTCAGACGCAAGAAAAAATCCACAATCAGAAAACACGATTATCTAGGATCCTGCGCAATCATTCGAAAGCTGCCTCATCCGAGAGCCGAGACAGCCCAACACCCTCAGGATCATCGAATCATACTTCGTCATCTGATCTAGCAGCTGAACATATAACCAGACCCAACTCTGCGGAGAACGATAGCATATCAACACTATCCTCAGGGTCAACAGGTACCGCAACTA
Organism: uncultured Coxiella sp.; assembly: GCA_964008345.1. GTDB lineage: Bacteria > Pseudomonadota > Gammaproteobacteria > Comchoanobacterales > Comchoanobacteraceae > CACBGS01. The sequence continues at coordinate 448 of CAXGBK010000048.1, read as the reverse complement.
CACCTCCTTCACAAAGCAGGTTGGCTGAACACTTTGCAACACTACAAGATACGTCGCCAGCAAATGCTTCCCATAGAACTACGAGATATTACGGGCTATTTCAAACCGTAGAGGCAGCAGAAGATGCCTCAACAATGGCTTATCTCTGGGATCAGGCACCCCAAGAAAGCACATTCTCCCTTTTTAGTCCGCCTCAAGCCCCCTCTTATCAACCTAGTTGTGTAAAAAAACTATGGTAAAATAGTTAAACGGCATGCAAGCTGATGGATCAGTCGCATAATTTACTGATACCAGATTGCATGCCTCTAACAACAAAGAATAATAGATACCGACGTATTACTTATCTATAACGAACCATTAGGCCCTAAAGACAACTCTCCACCTTGACCTTTTTCAGATGACGCAAAAACACCTAATTCAGAAGAAGCAGGTGGTTGCGGTGGCACCA
>CAXGBK010000047.1:0-8066 GCA_964008345.1 uncultured Coxiella sp. | reverse complement strand
TTTTAGCAGTACCTCCTACTTGATTACTACTGTATAACCCCAGCTCATCTAGTAATCTATGTTGGCTGGCTCGCATGTCGCGAGACTGCAATGGAGAACTTAAACCTTCCATAGTTAAACCCGGTTGTTCATCTTTTGGCATAAATTTTAATAGCATTTTCCCAAAATCTGAAATCAGACTGACTATAGCAAAAGACGCATTGATAGATTCAAAAGCCATGGAACTGGCCTCAGCTGAAACTTGGGTCTTAGCTAGTAGCTTATACGATCCAATCTTACTCTTTAATTGAACCAGGTGCGCAATTAAATCCCTGTAAAGACAGGCAAAATGGTTTACCAATTTTGTTGATCCATCGCGACAATTGACGACTGTAAATTGCCCCTTAACTATTTCATCTAGTGCCGTTCTAGAAAGCGTTTGCACCATTCTTTTACTTTTATCACGATAACGAGTAAGGTATTTAAAATTGGTATCAGTTATACGACCAACAATATCAGCAAAAAGATTTTTAACTTTCCCTACGCGCACAGATATCTGTAATAATTCCCGCACAAAAACATTGTCCGTATCCACAAGTCTGTCCATCCGACGAGCAATCTTCTCTGCTGAATCTGGGCCAAATTCTACAAAAGAAGAAGATGGTGATGTCGTCTTCCCTTTAGGAGACATCGCAGCCAATTTATGCACAGGTAACATCCCAGAAGATGCAGCATACGGGGGAAGTATTGAAGAAGGAGAAACACCATGATCCACAGTGAGATCTATACTAGCAGCCTTTTCATGACCCATCGAGCATGCATTATTTGACGTAGCCACCCTGCTCAGCATCAGGGGTGGCCTTGAGAGAGACAGCGCGCATATATTAGACACGAGCCCATTCATGTCATCTAGAGTTTTCTCCGTTTGGTCTAACCAGCTCGTTAATTCAGTATTTTGCATCCTATAATAAACCATTAAAAATGCTATTTTAGCGTCATAAATACGCAATAACGATTAATAATAAATTAAAAATGCATTTTTCACATCAATTATACGCTTTACAAAAGGATGCATACTGTAACAGAACATGCTAAAGTTATAATTTAATCGAAAATTCTATGCCCATTATTGCAGCCGAAACCCTGCTACAAAACACACAACCACACGACCTAAGACTGGCAATCATTACTAAAAGCGACCCATTTTTAAGTTACTGGAGTGAAAAAATTCTAAGAAAAACCATGTGCGAGCGTACAACAACCCAGACCATACGCTATCCTGAGAACACATCATTTCAAGAGCTACGCCAAACTATCCATCAAAATGACTTATTTAGCAGCCACAAAACCTTCATCATCCACATAAGCAAACCCAATACCCTCAAAGAAGAATGTCTAGACGAGGAATTAATCCACAGTCTTAACCAAACAAAAAACCGATTCCTATGCATCATAGGTGGAATACAATCAGCCCATTCACGCAGCAAATGGTACAAAAACCTAGCTAAAAATGGGATTATTATCACTACCAAAGCCCTAACAAATTATAAAATCCCCACCTGGCTACATCAACTCAGCACCTGGCTTGGCAAACCCATCCCACTACCACTCTGTAAAACCATTGCCCACACACTCGATCACCACCTAGCATCTATAGAGCAACTCTGCAGCCAAATGCAAATTCAAAATATCCAGCCCCCCTATCAACTTGAAAAACTACAAAGCTGCATGCTAACAACCCCTAACCCAGGACCCATCTATTCATTACTAGACCATATCTGCTATGGCGATCTTGTAAAATGCCAACTAGGCTTTACCAAAAGCCATACTAAAGAAACACTCACCAGTCTATATTGGATGCTACTAAAAAGACTCCGCCAGACCCTAATGTTATACGAAAAACACAAGCAAACAGGCACCCCCTTACCCAAGCTTCTAGACGAAGCCGGCATATGGAGTAAGCAGCAGCCCATTTACCTAAAAACGCTACGCGTCAAAAAAGACCAGCTATACGAGATCTATCATCGTCTATGCCAATTAGAATGGATGCTTAAAGGAAGTATTCCAGGCAACTTCCTCCAGACATTTCAACACACTGCCCAACAATTATGCCAGGCTATTTATGATAAACCATAACCCCTATCCTCTTATCAGTATTCTCGGTGGAACATTTGACCCTTGTCATCTCGGGCACTTGCACATACTAAATTGCATCCAAGAAACCTTTCACCCTGAAATAAACGCTGTATTACCTTGCAAAAACCCTATTCACAAAACTAATACATCCAGTATAGAGCATAGGCTTGCCATGCTAAAAATCATGCTCAAAGACACCCCATTTAGTATCGACCCAACCGAAATCGACAGCAACAAACCAAACGAAACCATCTACACGGTTTCCGCTCTACGAAAAAAATGGCCCAATCATTCCATCTTATGGCTATTAGGAGATGATGTATTTAGCACGATAATGGGCTGGAAGGACTGGCAAGAAATCCTACAACACGTGCATCTGATCATTTTGGAACGCATACAACCTAATTATAATAACGATCTATTGAACTACTTAAAACAACATAGCCAAGCAGAAGCTTCCGTCTATCAAAATCCCTACGGAAACATTATACAGGCATCATGGCGTCACCCAGAAATTAGCGCAACGCGCATCCGATCCAACAGGCAAAAAAACCACCCGACACCCCAATTAACCAAAGGAGTCGCAGCTTATATACAACAACAACAACTCTACAAATAATTTAAGATTCTACGTTTGCATCTATCATAATTATAGGTAACAACACCTCATCGATTTTCTGCATCCAATCGGTAACATACGGCCATACATAAACATCTCCAGACTGCCCAAATGATCGTGTTGTAAAATTAACAAAATAGGACTCCTTCCACCATTGCTCTTGCTTTATATTGGTATCACCAAGCCCAATCACCATCAGAACAATGATTCCCCCACCCTGCACGAGTCCCAAAACCGTTCCTAAGACCCTATCTAAAAAAACCAAACCCATAGAATCAAGAAAAAATGTGACAACATATTGCACAACATATGCCCATACAAAAGAAACGATACTGATAATACCTACCGATAATAAATATCGGACCACATGGCTTGAACTATAAGATCGCAGTAGCCCCATTTCGGATAACAACTCACCGTACTGATAACATAAAAAAACAATAGCAAACCAAGAAAACCACGAAATCAATTGCTTCGACATCCCTCTCATAGCGCCTAACACCACAGACATGCCCATCAAACTAAAAAAACAATAATCCAAAAAACTGTACGCATAGATCATATTAATCATGGACCAACTCCAATTTCCTTTCGCTTCTAATTTTTGTAACATTTCGCAACAACTTCATCAATAAACCGTTTAGCATTTCAGGCACCTCATGACGATGAACCACCTTATCTACCGCACCACTCTCAAGCAAAAATTCAGCACGCTGAAATCCATTTGGCAGTTTCTGCTTAAGCGTCTGTGCGATCACACGCGCCCCTGTAAATCCGATCAACGCAGACTTCTCTGCTACGATAATATCAGCCTGCATGGCGATACTAGCGGCTACACCACCTGATGTTGGGTCGGTCAATAAAGCAATAAATGGTAGCCCTTGACGCTTTAATTTTGCCACGGCCATACTCACTTTCGCCATCTGAAACAAACCCACGACCCCTTCTTGCATACGTGCCCCACCACTAGCAGTTATACAAACAAAAGGCTTCGACTGTGCTATAGCTGTATGTATAGCCTGAACCAAGCGCTCACCAACAGCATACCCCATTGATCCTCCAATAAAATGGAAATCAAAAACCGATAACAACACAGGCTGTGATATAATAACGGTTTCCACACATACCACCGCCTCATCTATACCAGCTTTTTTCTTAGCTAAAACCAATCTATCTTTATAGGGCAAACGATCCGAGAAACGCAGACAGTCCCTAGCTTGCACACCCTCGGCTACCGATCTAACCTCTGATCCGTTTGATAAATAAGCAACCCAATCGTGCGCTCGCATCCTATGATGATGCCCACAAAGATGACAAACCCAATGATTAAGCGATAATTCTTTCTCTAGTATAGGCTTCTGACACGACGCACACTGCAACCAACCCGATGTCAATAACGGCTGCTTCGCACTCGATGCCGAAAACGGCTTCAATGGCCATACCGTATCTATCCATGTTTTCTCGATCATTTATTCCAGTCCTTGTATGGTGTAACAGAGGAGGTATTTTCAGATAAGCGAGCCCTACGCAAAGGACTATCCAGGTGCTTATCTGGAACTTTTTTATAGTCTACTTGTTTTGAAAACCGCTTAATTAGCTCACTTTTAAAATAAAAAGCAGAGGCAGATTTATTTAACCCTACTAAAGTCATATTCGTCAAAGCCTTTCTTTTTGATCTCCCCTGAAACAAACCACTTGCCGTCGAACCTACCACATTCTCTGGTGCTGAAAAATACTGCTTATATCGATAATCTTGACCATCCAACTGCGTAACACCAATGTAATTAAATTGCGTTGCAAGCACCACCGCACCTGAAAAATTTGAATACACTTTTCCAAAATCTTGCATTAACTGCTTATGATCAAATACAAATTCATCTTCGATCCAATAAATTCCAGACTCGCCATCATTAACACATGCAGGATCCTTCTTAACCTTGTCTAAGAGCCACTCCCAAAACTTTTCTGCTTCTAAAGACTCAACAGGCTCAATATAGGTCCATTCCTGATCTTCTAACTCCAGAGGATTTTTCTCAAGATCTTCTGTTACCTCAAAAGACATCTTGTAAGCCCCGAAAAATTCATCTCGAACGGTCAATGCCACAAACCACCGCTGCAAAACCAGATAGTCTTCGGCCAACCATGCAAAGCCTAGTTCCGGCATCAATTGCTTAGCGAGGACATAGGTCACCTCAGAAGTCAAAGATTCAGGCATTCCCTCACCGAATCGTATTTTATAATACTGACCATATTGCAGCAAACTACCGTTAAAATAGTCCCAATCTGCCTGAAAGTTACCTTTTTCATCGGTCAGAACGATCTTTCTAGTTGCACATATCTTACCAATCTCAAACAACAATGAAGCAGAAAAAACCGCATACAATAACCTTGCGCCTTCAGAAGATTGCAAATACGGTTTACCATACACCGCAAGCATTTCCTGACTAAAAGCGGACAACATTAAAAAAGCTCTTCGTGTAGAGCTCATCAGCATAGATCTTGAACTGCTTCCTTCAGGAACAGGGAGTAACTGGACAAATTCAGCAAAATTACCCATTAGCTTATAATAAAAAGTCTCAAGCATTGCCTTTTCAACAAAAGTATACGTAGCTAAATCCTCAAACAACTTCTTATACGAAGCGGACATTAAAAGACTCCGGGCAGAATGAACCGTGTAAACTCTAGCTTCAAGTGGCACATAAGAAACAGATACTCTTTCCATTACAATCCTCTCAACGAGTTAAAGTGGCTTTTTTGGTTTGAAAAACAACCGGTCCAAGACTCTGGATAATATACCTTATGTAGATAAAGGCCGCAACTTGAAATCGTTTCACATGCTGCACTGCGACTGCGTGCGCGCAGCACATCAGAGGCAAAATCCACCGTTTTCTTCCCGCGCCCCACCATCAGTGCAACCCCCATCATATTACGCACCATATGGTGCAAAAAAGCATTCGCCACGACATGAACATAAACATACCTACCTTTTCGATCAACCTGCCAATCCAACAAGCGCCTTCGTGGGTGAGCAGATTGGCATTGACTATCACGAAAACTGGTAAAATCGTGTTCTCCTAACCACTGACTACCGACCTTTTGCAAACAACCATCTGAAATAGAATTAGGAACCCATAACGCTTGATTATGCATGAAAGGGTTTGATACAGGCCCATTATCGATTAAATATATATAATGTCGGGCAGTCGCAGAAAAACGGGCATGAAAGTCCTCTCCAATTGGACGAATCCATAACAACCGTACTGTTTTGGGCAAGCAGGTGTTGGCGCCTCTAAGCCATTGCTCTACGGTTCTATCGGCAGAAGAGTTAAAATGTATGATCTGCTCGCTAGCATGTACGCCACTGTCGGTTCGTCCAGCGCAGAATATTTCTACAGCATGATTCGCAATACGCGACAATGCGTTCTCGGTAACAGACTGTATCGTCGTCTTATTTGGTTGTTTTTGCCACCCGCTGTACGTACTTCCTACGTAGGCTAGCGCAGCTACCCATTTAGTCAAATACCAAACTCCTAAATCAACCAGGCCATAATGTAGCACAAGAAAAACGAATACTCCACATTATTTCATCAGGTTTGTCTTGTATTTTGCCAATATTTACAGCACAATAAAAGTTAAGATTTTCTGGGAAGCCATTATGCGCAAGTCACTCGGTATCAACCTATCCTATCTGGTCACCGTTATTCTACTAGTTACAGCAAACCTAACCTGGGCAGAAGCACTATACGGCCCAGTAAAACCAGAAGAAACCTTGGAGTCCATCGCCCAAAAATACGCCAAACCTGCACTATCTACAGCACAATGGACTGTGGCATTTTGGAGTCTTAACATCGATCAATTCGAAACCCAAAACATATATGGTATGCGCACAAATATCATGCTCAATGTCCCAACCGAAGAAGACGTTGCTAAAATACCCAAAAGCATGGCCGAGGCAACGATTGCAGAGCATGCTAAATCCTGGCATGAACTATTCAACTACGAAGACATAGAAGACATTACCAACGAAATAACCCACCCTGATTTAACCCTCCATACCCCACCCGTTGTCGAGCAACCCTACCAAACAAAAACCACTTCCATCTTAAGCAAAATACTCACCACGTTAACTGCAAGCATGCAAACTATTATCACACAAAAGAATATTCCTTATATCTTGATCTCGCTTGGAAGTTTCATCATCCTATGTATTGCTCGAATCGCGTTCATCAGTGAAAAAAAAGAACACCTGGAGCGTATACGAGAAAGAGATATCCCCTTATCGAGAGGAAGCTCGCCAAACGCAGCTTTTGATGGACAAGAAAACAGCGGAGACTACAACATCTTTGCAACCCCTGAAGGCGTAAACATCAAATTAGATCTCGCACAAGCCTACATCAATATGCAAGACCTTGAAGGCGCAAAAAACATACTCCAAGAGATCATCATCAACCATCATGGCAAGGCAGTTACACATGCAAAAGAATTACTTAATAAGCTACATTGCCCAGAATTGATGCTCGAAGAACCGACTACCGTTTAAAATCCCACTGCGAAAACAAAAAACAGATTCTGGTGCGCTCAACCGTTATACAGCCTAGCTAAACATTCAACTTATTGGCATCACTGTCGAAAACAAAATCAACATCAGAGCCGCTATCTTCATCAACCACAGCTCTTACAGCTTTGGTTGCTACCGCAGCAAATTCTTTGGAACTCATAGGCTCCTCCATATCTGCTCCAACGATGATCTTGGATGTATGGATTGCTTTTTTAGCTGAATTTCCAGCAAGATGCCCACTACCCACTTCTAAATGATCATATTTAGAAGCATCAAAATGGATATGACCGTTTGCTACAGACCGCCTCACATCCTCATAAAAAACGTTATCTGTATAAGGACTGCCGCCCCCTAAACTCTCAATGAGTTGCTTATAAACATCACTAGAGAAATGCTCCCCTGTCGCAGAACCTGAATCGTCGCTATCATCACACGACTCCTGAGCAGACGCTTTTTTGCCTTCGAACCATTTACTAAATATTTTTTTTATTGCAGAATCAGACATTTAATACATTGAAAATTAATAATAAAATTATAACAAACTATAAAAGAAAATACAATAGAAAAAAAAACCATATTGTCCATAACCTGCATTCTGCTAGGCTATAACCTAAGCCCCTAGTCGAATCGATTTATGATTGCTATTCTTTGTATCATGATAGGCCTTTACACAGAAATACAATCCAGCTATCAACAAACACAAAGCTTGAGTCTATCCTCAGGTTATCAGGAAAAAACACAAACGCTATACCAGCAACAAGGGGTCCTCTCACA
>CAXGBK010000046.1:0-2803 GCA_964008345.1 uncultured Coxiella sp. | reverse complement strand
CCACACCGGTTATTGGTCATTTTATCCCAGGCTTTGTCGTCATCCCCCCCTTTGGCTGGCTAGTGGCAAAACACATACTACCACCCGTCACAACGATTTCTGTGCTTTGCATTGGTGGGTTCTTGGGAGATCTATGTGTTTTTTTACTTGGACGTTTTGGGCAAACCAAACTGATTTCCAAACTAGATGACTCTATGAAATCGATTGATAAAATAAAGAAGTGGATTACAGAATATGGTGTCTATGCTGTTATGATTGGACGATTTTCTGGCCCTATTAGAAGCTTAGCACCGATTGCTTATGGTCTTTTTAATATGCCATTACTACATTTCACATTGGCTTGCATCCCAGCTATTTTCCTTTGGACTTTGATACGTCTGCTCCCTGGTTATCTGGTTGCCTACTTCCAACTAGCATTCTCTTCGACGGCTACCTTTGCGGCTGACTTAAGTAGCATTATAATACTCACTGCTACTGCTGGCATCTTACTTATGGAAAAACCTATCCTCCGTAATATTCAAAAAATACAATTTATTAACCACCACTTACCCAGAAACGGCGGCACATATTTACTACGCTTCTTGCTAGCTTTTCTATCCTTTCTTAACCTGATTTTCAATATGTATCAGGGCCATTTTAAGTGGGTCAATGATGCTGTTTATCACTCTTTGGTCAGCCATCACCCATATGGCCTTAGCGTCTCGCTTGTCTTTACTGCATTAGGCGATGTAACCGGTTTATCGCTTTTATCGATTAGCGTTATTACACTTCTAATGTGGTCTCGTTGCTTGGCACTAGTATCTTATCAAACTGCTGCATTTGTATTCTGTTTCGCCGGTTCTTCTGCTATCAAACTTCTGCTTCATTACCCGAGACCTGAGTATATTAGTACATTGCTAAGCGCTTATGCATTCCCCAGCGGCCATACAGCTATGATTAGTATGCTCAGTTATAGCATCATTGGTTACCATACATCATCTAATAAACGCGGCTATGTATTTGCTAACTGTCTCATTTTTTTAGTTGCGCTTAGCCGACTTTATCTTGGCGCCCATTGGCTAAGTGACGTCGTTGGAGGGTGGCTGATTGGTTGTATGTCTCTGTATTTTGCAGAACTAACTCGTAGTTTCTTTTTTCCAAAGCATGTCGCTATCTCTACGGGTTTGTGGAGAAAAACACTCTCTTTACTTTGTTTATACCTTTTAATTAGCATTATATTTGCATGGTCAGCCGGATTTTTAAACCCCGATCCTTACCAATATAAGGCAAACTTATGATGAAATTATTTCGCACGACCGCCACAAGCTTACCGCTTCTTCAGGATAAACTATTACATGCCCAGGAATCTTTACAATCATCCTCCGTGCAAGAAATGGATTTATCGTCTGCACCATTCAGATTTAGCACCCTATATTCATCCCATGAAGAGCTTATAGAAAAGATCCAAACCGCAAAACCACCCTCTTTACCGCACCATGAATGCTGTTTATTGTTTACAGGTCAAGGCAGTCAGTACCCTGCTATGGGTTCTGATTTACTTAAGCACATCCCTTTTATTCGTGATCATGTTGCATCATCTCTTGCGATTTTAAAATGCCATGGATTAGACATAGCATCTTTTTTTAACACAACCAACACGGCCATTCACCAAACCAAGTATGCCCAACTTTCTATCGTGGTGCTCGAACTTGCCGTGGCAGCATTTTGGACTGAGCTTGGTCTTGAGCCTCAATATGCTATTGGACATAGTGTTGGGGAGATTGCAGCCTGTATACATGCTGGATTTTATGATCAGAAACAAGGCTTGGAACTTTTAGTTGAGCGAGCAACCCGTATGCAGGCATGTCCGCAAAATGGTACTATGATGGCGGTCTATGCAGATAAGGAAACTTTATTATCTCTTATGGATGATGCTGGTCAAACCTATCCTGACTTTGCTGGCTTTAATAGCCCTAAACAAACGATTCTCTCAGGACCAGAAGATACGATTTTTGCCTTTCAAATACTACTCAAATCAAAAGGCATAAAATCAGTTATGCTCAAGGTCTCTCATGCTTTTCACTCTAATATGATGCAACCCATGCTTGTTGATTTTAAAAAAGCTATCGACCCTATTCAATCTACCGCCATACATACGCCTCCCTATGTTGTCTCCAATATTCATGCAAGTATACTTCAATCCACTATATTAACCTCTGACTACTGGGCGAACCATATTCGCCAGCCGGTTAATTTTATGGGTAGCAGCCAGCATGTGTGGCGCAAGGGTATACGAAATTTTATAGAAGTTGGACCACAACCGGTCCTGAGTGGTTTAATCAAAAAGTCCTTCCCCCACGAGCATGTTAACTGTGTAGCAAGCATGTCGAAAAATATATTCTCCCATAGGACGCTTCTGGACGCTATATGTCAGGTTGATAGTCAGATTCAATCTTTATCTATGGATAAAATTGCGAAACTTTTATAAAGTATTTTTTATAAGAGCCCTATCATCTATAACTATAATAAGCGAAATTTACATAGATCATCTGAGATTGGCAATGATTCAATCATGCATCCACGGCTTATGCATTCGCAAACCCAAATCGTACACGATTTTCTCTAGTCTCCTCTAGACCGTTAATTATTTTTCACTTTTATCGGCATAAATCTTACTTATATGCTATACCCACAACAATATTTTTATAGGAGACTGATCATGTCACATGATAAAAAACTACATGCTGCTATTAGCAATTTATCGGACTCTGTGAGCTCGTACATAGATGGGAAAAATTTATTATCTGTTTTTGAAGATAATGTT
>CAXGBK010000045.1:0-3999 GCA_964008345.1 uncultured Coxiella sp. | reverse complement strand
ATTAGATAAAGAACTAACAGAGCCACTTGCCGATGGACTGGGTACTACGATAGCTAGATTTTGAGGTTTCTTTATTTTAGTTTTCTTAGCAACGGTTGTTTTTTTTAAATTAATTAACTTCTCATAACGTTCGCTGATAGTGTCGAGCGCTTGCTCAGCATTTACTCGGACCGCTTTATCTTGAGACTCAAAAATAATATAACCAGAATCAAGATTTTGCAATAACGATCTCATTCTAGTGAATACTTTTAGGAAATCATCGATCTTGTTTTCAAATTGCTTTTGGCTTAGACCTGGTTTTGCTGGCACACCAAATTTGCCATCTTTAGAGAAATTGAAAATATACCTATACAAGAGCATGTATAGTTCTCTACATTGAGCATGCGTTATGGTGTCACATAGGTCATTCCCAGCATCACTATGCCACGTACTGAGCTTTAGTATTCTATTTTTCATTGTTTTACTTGCTTCTTGATCTGTAACCAGATCGCTATCTTTGAGGATTTTACCAAGATACCTCTCCAATTCTTCGCTGCTTTTTATCGGTTTGCACATGGATTGCATATTGTGCCTTTTTGTTTCGTTTCTGTTGTTAATCCTTATGGCATACAGTTTCTTTGCCATCTCTTGGATAAATTCTTGATCCCTTTTGGGTATATCAATAGAGTTACCTGCAAAAACGCCATTAATACGATTGACTGAATTTGATAACTCTATAACATCGTCAAGAGGAAAAGTCGATAGGTCAAAATCTTCAAGTTGACGAAAGTGTATTGTAAATTTCTCTATAGCTATCCGTTGGTTTGAACCGTGGGCTATTGCCTCATTGGAAATGTGTGAGAGTGTTTTTATTAATCTTTGCATGTTTATTTTTAGTTATAACTACAGAATAAAATCATTGTACAGCTAAAATATAAAAATGTCAATATAATTAGCAGTGAACAGGAATTAGATAGTTATTTTTATCTGTAGAACCAGACAATAGTGGTAGGTGCTGTTATAATAAAGTGTCGCCCACAATCTGCGGTGAGGCTCCTGTATGAAAGTATCAAGTTGATTGAGTAGCCCTATGGTTCGATTTCTATATAATCCTATCAAAGTTGCTATTGCCCTAAGACTTTTATGGAAAGATATCATGGTCTACGTTTTAAGCTACCCAGGAGCTGCTAGTCCCAGATGGAAATGTATATCCCAGTCGCTGGTTTGCATGTCCATATGTGGAAATATCATTTCTTGAAAGTGCCAGAATTTGCTGTTGCTGATGGTCCGTTAATTCTAAATGAATGGATCTAATCTGAAGTGCCCGGTCTAACACTTGGCACAGTTCTGTGTGTTCGTTTTGTATGGCGTATTTAGCTAGCTTAGGGATACGCTCACGTATATCGTTGAGTAGTGCCTCTAGGTCTTCTTGAGGTAGCGCTTGCGTATATTTTACAATCGCACTAAGAAGAGCAGGTTCATGTCTTTTATCTAGACTAATACTTCTTGAGATGATTTTATTATCGTGCGCAATGATATTTTTCCAGTTATGAGAAGGGATCTTACTAAAATATCCCTTGGCTGTATCAAAGAGTGTTTTATGCCCTTTTTTATAGGCCTTGGTAAGGTACAATAGGGTATTATCAAGTGTTAGGATACTAAGCCAGTCGTTCTCAGTAAGGTTTGCTAGGATTCCAGAAATTTCCCTTTCATCCAGTGTGATCAGTCCAGATGATAACGTGTATGCAAGGTGCACGATGACTTGGGGTTCTTTTTCAATGATCTTTTGCCATACTGTACCATCAGTTCTGAAGAGATTGGGTGTTGCACTAATGAGTAAGTTTTTATTATGAGATGCTGAATATAAGATGGCACTTACTGAATAGGAAAGGTCCATAAATATTCTTTCCCAATCCGTAGCTGTTAGCTGTATTTGGGGTACACACGATAACAAATGCTGGAGAAGCTGAGGGTGTCCTTTTTCTGCTGCCAAAGCAATACAACTGATAGTGTCGTGGGCTATGGTGATAATGCGTCGCCACTGGTCTGCGCTTAGGTTTATATCATTAAGGTGCGGAGCGAGTGCTACCTGTAGCTACGGGTGGTCATTTGCTGATTCATAGGGAATATTACCGATAGTCCTGGGTGCTGTTATGATAATGTCTCGCCACTGATCTGCGGTGAGGCTGATATCATTATTATATACGCAGATAATACCCTTAATTTCTATTACCCTAAAGCTTATCATAATAGCCAACTGGTTCATCCATAATGCCTGAAAAACTGGCAGATGTATTAGTAAAGCCAGCCTAAGAAGACGTATATGCACGCACAGCCTGTAATTACTGTTGACTTAATCAAATAGATACATACACTCTGCATTATCTCTGCTCGGGTTACTCTTGGTAGCTAGCTGGCTACGGTGATGGTCTTAAACGTTTCGGTTCATAATCAGCATCCTCTTCCTCAGGCTGAGTTTTTCTTTTGTGATTTTTTTCTACATGGTATTTGAAGTCGTTATAATGCATACGCTCATAAAAGCTAAGCGTATTTATCTCGTCCTGCGTCAGTCTAAATGATCGATAAGCTTGCCTAAATTGTAGTGCGGAACTTTCTAGCTGCTCTTCACTCAATGTATTAGTGATTTGATCATGACATAACAATAAGGTTATTATTTGCCTATTCCCAATTCTAAGAGCCTGCAAAATTGGATGTTCTCCTGCCTCTATTTCATAAGTATAAACCTCCTGGCCATTATCTAAATCGCTACAATCGTGAGGTATCCCATCTGGGTGGTATTTTTCTCTGAATTTACCGATTGTCATTTGGCTTTCATCTATACAATAGGGTAATTCATCCATAGGGATAGGCGTTATACTTCGTATCGAATAGGTGTGATATGAAGAAGGATCTTGCCAAGCTGTGTTGGCATCTATGCACGGATGACTGATTACGGCTTTTAATGTTTCAATGTCCTCTCTTTCGATGCAATCAGAAACAACCTCTGCTTGCTCGGATTCTCTTAAATTTAGATTGGTAGGTACTTGTAAAATTTTTTGCACAAGCCTAGTATAATCATGGTTTATCGCTCTCACTAGTGGATGCATAAAATCTGGCCAAGGAGTCCATTCCTCGCCATCGTCATTTACATGATCACGAAACATGAAAATGTTACTGTCTGCTGTAGCCAGGAAGCGACAATCCATTAATTCACATGCCGTTACCTCATAGCCTTCCTCAGCTGCGATGGCCAATAGGCGGTATCATTCATATGGTTCTATGCGGAAATCTCGATGCTGCACTAGCCGCCTTGTCATTTCGGCAAGTCCAGCGTAAACAGCATACTCAAGAGGATCGTCACAATCTTGGACGCCACAGTTATTAGGATTAAAATTAGAATCCATCATCAGGTTGAAAAATTCACGACGATTGTTTGTACGTAATGCACGACATAGTGGTTGATCACACGTCGATGTTTTGGTGTCTAGTTCAAACGGCATAGGAGAAGATGATAAAAGTAAAATATCATAACAGAAAAAAATATTCGATTCAAATCTAAGGCGCTGTTTAAATATGATTTAATCATGATATTGACGTTTGACCTTCATATGAAATGGATATAAGGTACAGGGTGTGATGAGAAATTGCTAGACGATTCTGGTGTAAATAGTAGAAAAAGTCGCTTTGCCCAAGGTATCTTTAGTATTGGTATACCAAAGTGTTTGATCGGCATACCGGTTTGTGAGATTGCAGTGCAAAAACCATTCGAAATGTGCTTGGCTTAGTTGTGCATATAAATGACATAGATTTGATATGCCAATGGCACTACACCACTTGAAGCAGCGTTCTACCATGCAATAGCTAATCTAGCTTTGTGTGTGCAAAGCACCATCAAGCTCAGTTGCATAGATATCTCCCGTGTTGAGATCATAACACGCTTGGTATTAAAGTAGACAACAGGTAGAAAAGATCGGCAAAAGCGTTCTATAATATGAGGGGGAGCGCAAAGAATGTAAAGAT
>CAXGBK010000044.1:0-3342 GCA_964008345.1 uncultured Coxiella sp. | reverse complement strand
GGCGAAGACAAGTTAAACGGATGTCCTGCTAATGCATGCGCTTGTAATTCAAGTTCCTGTATACGTGAGGATAAATCCTTAGCCTGCAAAGCAAGAACCCCAACATCAATCAACACCCCGGCATCTTCCATTTTCGCTAAAATTTGCGCCAATGAAAGATCCACTGGGTAGATATCAGCCATCACTGCATCGTGCGCCATCTTCGTTTGATAATGCAATCCCAGCGCCATTAATGCGCCCTGCTCAGCTTGTTGTTGTGCTAAAAGTTCAGCCATAGACATCCCTTCAACGCACTTAGCTTTCGCACCTTTTCCAAACAAACTTCCTCGCTCTGGCAATATCATCCCAAGCGCTTTCATAGCCATTTGAGAAAGATCCGAAGCGCCTGGACCGTAGCAAATATAATGCAACAAGGCCACATCGAGAACCTCTCCAGTCAGCGCGTTACCGTCCCAGCTCAGTGCACGCAAAAAATGCTTCAATTGAAACACAAACCATGTTTTTGAAGCATCTTGCCAAAGAGGCTTTAATACAGAAGACACCACTTTCCATGGCACATGCTGGCTATGATCTGTGCATGTTACCAAAGGTATATAATAAGCCACACCATCATGGCAAAGCCCCATACCTTTCACATCAAAGCAACGACCTAATGGATCTCCAAAAAAAAGAGAACAAGCTATTGGGAGATCATCACTTTGGAGCTTTTTTAACAAATCTTGACAACCATGCACGTTGTCGATACAAACCACCTTCGATTTCACAAAATCCAAGTCCGGCTGATTGAGCTCCTGATACCAGCTACGAAAACCCATTTCACGGTAATAGTCTCTTAGATCATCTAAGGATTGCGACTGCGCGACTAAGTTCTGCCAATCTATCGGTAATTCAAGATCCGTATTAATCGTTACCAACTGCCGATACAGCGGCAAATCAGACAACGAAGCACGTAAATTCTCACCAACTTTGCCACCGATATTATCTGCATGCTGCATAATACCATCCAGATCCCCATATGCCTGCAACCATTTTACAGCTGTTTTAGGACCCACTTTCATTACTCCCGGAATATTATCACTGCTATCACCAATCAACGCCAAATAATCGATAATTCTCTCCGGTGGAACTTGGTATTTATCGTACACGCTATCGGCATCATACTGTTTGTTATGCATGGTATCGATTAAGGTAATACCTGGCCTGACAAGCTGTGCAAAATCTTTATCCTGCGTGCTAATCAGCACGCGCTTTCCCTTTGCCAAAGCTGCACAAGCAACGGTGCCGATCACATCATCTGCTTCTTGTTCAGGAACAATACATAAGGGAAGCCCTTGCGCACGCAAAATTTGATGCAAAGGCTCGATCTGAACACGAAGATCATCAGGCATCTTCCCTCTATTTGCTTTATAAGCTGCATAAATACTGTGACGAACGGTAGGCCCTGGTGGATCAAAAAACACAATCATCTCGACCCCTTCATGCATCTTTTTCAAGCGTCTTATCATATTAAGGACACCATAAATAGCACCCGTAGGTTGTCCTTTATGATTCGTAAGGGGTGGCAATGCATGAAAAGCACGAAACAAATAGCCAGAACCATCCACTAAAATAAGGTCAAAATCTTTCATCGTATACGCCAATATCCTGGTGAAAAAATAAGTAAAACAGCCAGAATCTCCATCCTTCCGAGCAGCATCGTGACACAAAGGACATATTTGACAAAATCTGGCAAATCAGGATAACCCTGAACCGTTTGCAAGACGACGGCGCCCGTATTAGACAAACAAGCAACCGTAAAGGCGAACGCATCGCCTAAGCTGCACCCCGATAGGGCTAACAACCAGACTACAAGCAAGATAACCATACTGTATGCCACTAAAAATCCTCTAGCAAACACCCCACCTTCCAAAGAGGCATCTACATCCCCAAGAACTGCACGAGGATGCCGCATCAAATGCAACGTGTGGCGAATATCGCGCCCCAACAACTGAACCCTTGATAACTTCACACCACCAGTGGTGGACCCTACACAACCTCCCAAGCAACAAAAAAACGTCAACACCAATGCATTTGGCAAAAAAGCCAATGCCTCGTGCGTCAACTGATGACCTGAAGTTGTGACAAAGCTCACCCATAAAAAACCATAATCTTGCATAGGCATGCCCCAAAACATAGCTAATACCGACAACATAAAGCCCATACCCAACACCAAAAACAGATAAGACTTGCATTCGCTGTTTTGCCAAAAGCCGCTTAAAGAGCGAGATAATAAACAACGACAATAAACGATAAAATTAAAACTACTTAGCAGCATAAAAAGCATTACGCCGGCTCTGAGACCCGGTAAATCATAATGTCCCATATTCTCATTATATAATCCAAATCCACCGGTTGATACGACACTTAAACTCTCACAAAACGCATCAAAAACACGCATACCGCAACAGCAAAACCACAATATACAAGCAAAGTATAAGCCAACATACAACATCCAAACGAGCTTGGCCGACTCCAAC
Source organism: uncultured Coxiella sp. (assembly GCA_964008345.1). Lineage (GTDB taxonomy): Bacteria > Pseudomonadota > Gammaproteobacteria > Comchoanobacterales > Comchoanobacteraceae > CACBGS01. The sequence continues at coordinate 826 of CAXGBK010000044.1, read as the reverse complement.
ATACGAGGAACGAGACTGCGTGCTTTTACCGAACCCGGCATATCCGATGGCAATACCGATAGGGACGATTCACCTTCAAGGGCCTGCCACACCGTGGCCAACACGATAATACCCAAGCCACCGAGAAACTGTAACCACATACGATAAAATAGCAAAGATTTTGGCAAGATCGTCAAATCAGCAAAGACCTCAGCACCCGTTGTCGTAATACCTGACACAGCGACAAACCAAGCATCTACCCATCGTATATCTGGGATCCCAAACCAAAAAGGCAATGCAGCAATAACACTTAATCCCACCCAAATAAACACCAATAAGCCATAAACATATTCAAGCGCTTCCTGTTTATACATACTCAATAGAGAGAAAGCCAGATACAATGAGACGCATAACGATACAGCCAACCCTAGCAACTTCAAAAAAATCACTTCGTTAAGCCACCAAGACAAGGCCAACATCGGCGACATAAGCAGCACAAACAAGCACGCTATTCGTAAAAATATACGCAAAGCAGACAACATTCAAAGCCTTTTAAACACGGAGAACACCGACCATCCTAACACAACCAACCGACATTGCAAATAGCCTACCCTCTTGCAGATTGCGCTAAGGGGTGATAGAGTACATCAAGATAAAAACTTCTTTAAACAAGGAACATGATGCGATCCATAACATTATACATAATAGTAGCTCTCACACTATGCCTCCCAACAACATCTTCTGCTAGAGCACCTGGCATTGCTGCTGCCGGTGGCTACGGAGGTCGTCCCATGATATCTCACAACAACAGCAAAAACACCCATCAAGCTGATATGCGCCCTTCACG
>CAXGBK010000043.1:0-1607 GCA_964008345.1 uncultured Coxiella sp. | reverse complement strand
CTAGGGATGACGGTCTTAGATCCCTCACCTTGGTAGCCACCACCGATACCATTAAACTCTAAAGTGGGTCCGAATCGAACAGCTTCGAGTGGGTTGAGTCCGTTGGCAGGGTAAAACGCAGGCACGTCGAGCAATGCACGATAGCTATCAACCGTCTCCGGGTAACGCTTTAACTCCTCACGCTCCCATTCAAGGACTGGCACGACATCGTCGTAGAATCCAGGTATGTTAACGCTGCCGTCAGGCTTATGCAAAGAGGCGCAGATCTCCATCAAAGCTTGATTCGGGTTATAAATAGCTCCCCCATGGATACCCGAATGCAGATCACTTTTAGAACCCCGTAACTTAATTTCGAGGTCAACCAATCCACGAAGTGCCGTGGTGATCACGATCTGTCCGCTGTTTGGACTACCCGTGTCGGAGACGAGCATAAAATCAGCTTTTGATAGACGCTCAGCATACTGATCGAAAAACTTTGGCATACTGGGACTACCGATTTCCTCTTCCCCCTCTATTACGTAGGTAATGTTAAGCGGCAGGTTGGGATTATCCGCCAAAACTCTTGAAAGCGCCGCCATGTGCACGATCGTCGGTCCTTTGTTGTCTGCGGTACCACGTCCGTAAAGCCGATCATCGCGCTCAGTCGGATTAAAGGGATCGTCTGTCCATAGGTCATACGGATCAGCAGGTTGGACATCGTAATGCCCATAAATAACAATATGGGGCCAAGTAGGATCACCAATGCGATCGGCAAGCAGAATAGGATGCAGATCCGTCTCAATGACTTCAACAGCGAAGCCTAATTGCTCTAATAAGCCAGTGACGAACTTACGCGCACCAAGCATGCCTTCGGTATAGGCAGGATCTGTGGATACAGAAGGGAAACGGATATACTGCTTGAGAACTTCAATAGGTTTTTGCATCAATAAGAAATAGCGAACCACAAGGTATGTGTTTTGGTAGTGGACTCTTCATATAGCCTTGGCTTTTGCATGGATATGATAAAATCTAAGTTCATATAAAACAAGGTATAAGCTCTGCGAATCGATTAACAAATTTAAGATTCATTTGTGATTTTTGTAGATTTCGTAGGCCTTCGGCATGAGGGCATTTATTTTGCCTATGCGGTTAGCGTCCGACGGATGTGTTGAAAGGAGCTCGGGCGGAGTGAAGCCAGTTTTCTGCGCTTCCATACGCTCCCAAAAACCAACGGCTGCACGTGGATCATAGCCAGCCTTGGCCGCATAAATCAAGCCGATCTCATCGGCCTCAATCTCGTGCTTGCGACTGTAAGGCAGGATCAGCCCCATAGTAGATCCAGCGCCATATGCAGCCATCAGCATTTGCTGATCCAAGCTATCTAAATCTTCAATCCCTAGTTGTAGCGCCATGGCACCACCCCCAGCAAGTAGCTGCTGTGAGACACGCTCATTACCATGCCCTGCAGAGACGTGTGCGATCTCGTGCCCGACCACTACGGCAAGATCATTCTCCGTCTTAGCAACTTTAAAAATACCTGTGTAGACGGCGACTTTGCCACCCGGCATAGCAAAAGCATTGACCTGTTCGGGATCATCAAAGACAACGAATTCCCACTGCGCATTGGG
>CAXGBK010000042.1:0-10844 GCA_964008345.1 uncultured Coxiella sp. | reverse complement strand
GCTTGGCTGACTACAAATAGGACCAAAATAATTCTTGACCAGTCCGTCCAGGGTTGCACCAAAAGAAATTTTCTACCGAGCTGAAGGTTCTTTATGGTATCCGGAATATTTAACATTTGAGCTAATAAGAGAGATGCGATCCCTGAAGCAGATGATATATTCCCTTGTAAAATCGATAACTTGCCAAAAGAATTGGCTATGCGTGCAAGAAACACTGACAACACCTGTTGTGACTACTGGACTATATTTTAGCTCTTGATCACACTTTTGTAAACTACCTATTTTACAAATATGCTTCCAGGTATCATACCTTATGCCAAATGTTGCTGCCTAACTCAAGAGCAATCAGCTGACCACCCCAAACGCAACCTCCATCGATGCAATCGTAATGGGCATAATCTGTTTTAGCACCATGTCGAGACCAATGACCGAATACGATCTTCTGACAAGGTGGCTTGCCAGACGAATACCAAGGTTTTTTCCCTGAGGGTATTTCATGCTTTTCACCAGAAAAATCTAGATCCATTTGATGTTTTTCATCTATCACTCGCATCCTTGTAAAAATATTTATCAAACAGCGCCATCTTTCCCATCCACGCAATGACTCAGACCAAGCTGTCTCATCATTTCCATAGAGCACTTGTGCAAGCATTGCTACCGCTTTCTTATTGAGCACAGTACGCTCTAGCTCTGCTGCCTTCTCGGCAACTTCCTTAAGATTCCACCCTGGCCAAATTCCGGCATGCACTAGCAATGTATCGGTTGCATTATCATAATACGTAAACTTAGCTTGGTAGTAATAGGCGAAATCCTGAATCTGGTCTTCGCTAAGATTTCTTTGTGCCTCTAAGTATCCATGTGTTGCCAGAAAATGCAAATCATGGTTGCCTATGATAACTTGTGCACCAAGCTTACGAACGAGCGATAATACGCCCCAATCATCAGGCCCTCGCCCCACCAAGTCTCCAATAAAATATAGCTTGTCCTTCTTCGAATTGTATCGAACTTTTTCCAATAGTGCTCTTAACGCTTGGAGACATCCATGGACATCTCCAATGACATACGATGCCAATTAATACACCCCTTGTAAGACAAGAAAAAAGATCATGGCTAGGATCATACCTGCTGGTACCGTGATAAACCATGAAATAAGAATTCCACGAATGACCTTCATGTTTAGGGCCATGAACCCACGCGCTATTCCTACGCCTAGAATGGCCCCCACCATGGTTTGCGTTGTCGAAACGGGCAAGCCCAAACTTGATGCGATCATAATGATAGCGGACGTGGTAAACTGTGCAACAAAACCCCTGCTTGGTGTTAACTGCGTTATTTTAGAGCCGACCGTGTCCATAATTTTATAGCCGTAGGTGATCAAACCTAACACCACACCTGATGCCCCCAGTTGTAAGATCCAAAAGGGGATTACACTCGGCTGCGAAGTAAGCGATTGCCCACCTTTAAAGCCTATAATCGCGGCAACTGGACCAATAGCATTTGCTACATCGTTTGCGCCATGCGCAAACGCCATACCCGCCGCAGAAATAATCGCCAAGCCACTAAATAGCCTTTCAACTTCCTCATGCAATACAAGCACGCCCCCTTCAGAAACCTTTCTTTTTATCATATAAATTAGCGCCTTAACCTGCCACAACCCCGTGCTATAAGCCACAACCGATGCGAGCAAAAAAACGCTATACTTTAGGCTGATACTAAGATCCAACCCCAATGGCTCTAAACAATGAAAGATAGTGATATGTGTAAATAAACCAACCACCGCAACGCTCAGCCAGGGAACATATACTTTGGATTGTTGAAGAGGATCCTCGGCATGGAGGATCATCCGGGTTATAATTTTGTAGACAGCGTAGGAACTCAATAGCGCTACTATTGGAGATAAAACCCAGCTTATTAGAATCTCTGTCAGATTGTACCACTCTATCTTATCTGGGCCGACACTTATTAGCGCAAAACCAAGCACAGACCCTATGATGGTGTGTGTGGTAGAAACTGGAAGGCCATAGTAAGTCGCCACAATTAACCAAGAAGAGGCGGCCATAAGCGAGCTGAGCATGCCCTGTATGAAGATCTCTGGCGTGTGTGAAAAGTTAGACACATCCACGATACCATAACGTATCATGTTGGTGACTTGACCGCTTGCCAACATAGCGCCTAGGGCTTCAAAAATTGCCGCAATGATAACGGCCATGCGGACGGTTAAGATTTTGGAGCCAACGGTTGACGCCATAGCATTGGCAACGTCATTGGCGCCAATAGCCCATGCCATGAGGAACCCTATGACTACTGCATAGATAGACTCGGTAGATTCGATCATGCTTGCTGCTAACCGTAGTTAAAATCGACTAATGAGCCCATCCTAGACAATCCTTGCGCACTTGTCAAGCTGATCACCTTCCATTTTCTAGTCTATATTTTTGCAGCATTTGCCACCTAAGTTGATGCAGACAATCTGCGAGCTCCACGCCTTGCTTCGTGGCGATTAATTCTGGACTCAGTTTAACGGATTTCATTTTTTTTGCTGCGCCAACCCATCTAGCAGCCTTCTCTTCTTCTTGGTGAATAAGCCCTAGGAGCTCTACGACCGATTGAAAGCGATCTACGCGGCGTATAGCGTCCCAAACTGGAAGATTCTTTAGCCAATCTTCATCATGGATGTCCATTTTATGGAAAGCGGGCTGCAATCTCTGCACTAAAAAACAAGCTTCCTTCGTTTGCTTAGGTACGGCCATAGCGTTGAGTTGTTGCTGCCACTGATTTGGTGCAACCGATAGCCCGATGACCATAAATAATCGTTCATCTGTGACTTTTCCAGCTAGCCTTTTCCAAACATTGATAATGGACTCTGGATGGGCAATATAGGGCATCAGCGTAGGCCATGCTTGCAACTCTTGCAGCACTTCAATAAAACGCCATGGCGCTTTCATGCCAAATGTTTTTTGCCACTCCTGCCACGTCCTTTCTTTGGTCAAATGACTTATTTCCCCACTATTTGAAATAGCTATACAGTACTTTTCAGTATCTTTTGCTATCTTAAATTCTGGCAATTTTGCTGCAAATCTTGCCAACCTTAAAACGCGAAGAGGGTCTTCGACAAATGCCGATGAGACATGCCTGAGCACTTTATTTTTTAGGTCACGTTGACCATTGTACGGATCCACTATGTGTCCATCCTGACTTTTGGCAATCGCATTAATGGTTAAATCTCTACGCATCAAATCTTGCTCTAACGTGACCGCTGGATTTGCGTCCACCTCAAAGCCCGTATACCCTTTCCCTTGTTTACGTTCGGTTCGCGCAAGAGCATACTCTTCCCCACTCTCTGGGTGCAGAAAAACTGGGAAATCTTTGCCTACCTGTTTGTAACCCAAAGCGATCATTTCTTTTGCCTTGGAACCAACTACGACCCAGTCTCGCTCTTTAACCTCGATCCCGAGCAACTCGTCGCGTACGGCCCCTCCTACTAAATAGACTTGCATCTTTGCCTGTGTCATCCTTAATGATTGAGGTGCATTATAACAAACTTTTGTCAATATGTTCGATTTATCTTGCAATTATCTAATGTTTTGCATGAGAATGGTTTAATTGTTTTTAAGGATTGTTATGGTAGAGCCGATTCTATCCTTTCAGAATGTTACGAAGATTTACAAGGATGGACATAAGGCGGTTGATCATGTCAGCTTTGATGTTTTACCATCCGACTTCACCGTTCTTCTAGGGCTAAATGGTGCTGGAAAAACCTCGCTTATTAGTATGGTTACTGGCACCAATACGATCACATCGGGGGACATCTATGTTGACGGCTTTAATATCAATCAACAACGTTTTGAAGCAAAACGTTTTCTAGGGGTTATGCCACAAGAAGTAAACTTCAACCCGTTCTTAAGCGTTATCGGCACCTTGATTTTTCATGGGGGCTATTATGGCATTCAACCACAGCAGGTTATAGAAACAGCAAAGCCCCTGCTTGAAAAAGCCCGCCTTTGGAAGAAAAAAGATCGCTTGGTTAATAGCTTATCTGGTGGCATGAAACGCATTCTGATGCTAGTACGCGCCCTTATAACCCATCCGAAGGTGGTGATTTTAGACGAACCCACCGCAAATTTAGATATGGAGATACGTGATATTATCTGGGATTTAATAAAATCGCTGCACAAAAAAGGTCTTAGTATCTTACTGACAACCCATAATTTACAAGAGGCCCAAGAACTTTGTGATAAAATAGTTATTATCCACCATGGAAAATTGGTATTCAATAAAGGTATCCGCGAGGCCATCTCTAATATTCAAGAGCAATATTACACCCTTAGTTTTCATGAAAAACCAACGAAATCGTTGTCTTTTCTTGATACGTGTAGCTATGACTTTCTCGATGATCACCGTATTGTTCTCAAACTCAAACCGGGCCAATTCATCGGGGATGTTCTCCATCAGTTTCACCAAGCCAATATGCAATATGGTAGCGTGGCACCGTCGCATAATCAGCTAGAGCAAATACTTAGAGAGGCTATTGTATGAGCACACAAAATAGTACGCTACTCGATAGCCATTTCTTATCTGTCCAGTGGATTATTTATAAAACCATTGCGAAAAAAGAAGTATTACGTATCATTCGAATTTGGAAAATGACTGTACTCCCACCTGCGGTGAACACTTATCTTTTTTGTCTGATTTTTGGAAAAATATTGGGCTCTAAAATAGGGAATATTGCCGGTGCGGACTATATTAGTTATATTGCTCCTGGCCTAATTATGAACATCGTTATTGTTGAAAGCTTCAATAATTTAGCCTCCTCTGTGTTAATCGAAAAATATCACCATGCCATCGATGACCTTGTCGCATCCCCAGCACATGAGTTGGCGATTTTGCTAGGATTAGTAACAGGCGGTATATTCCGAGCCTTCTTCGCTGCAGGTATTGCGGGCATGGTAGCCTTTGGAATGGCGGGTATTCTACCGCTTCACCCCCTACTCTTCTTTTATTCCGTTATTATAACGAGCCTTGTCCTCAGTCTTTTAGGCCTTATCACAGGACTCTATGCCCAGCGCTTTGATGAAATCCCTACTATTCCAACGTTTATACTGACGCCGCTTGCTTTTTTTTCCGGTATTTTCTACGATATTCAACGCTTACCAGAACCGTGGTATTCACTTAGCTGGCTGAATCCTATGTGCTACATGGTGGATACTTTTCGCTACGGGGCTATAGGTATCACGTATCACGATATTAGCCTGGGACTTGTTGTGATCAGTGCCCTGGGTGTCCTATTATTGTTTTTTTGCTATTATCTATTAAAAATCGGCTATGGCTTAAAACACTAAATCACACTTTTCCGTAGTTATTTTATAATAGACATCTTCCGTGAGATATTCTATGATGATTTTTTTGGTGGATTTTTCTATGTCTTTTGCTCCTAAACAGCATCTCCGATTTGTTTTTGCTCTTATAGCCATGAGTTTATCACTTCATGTTGTTGCTGAGAAGCAGGACGCTTCTCCTACTATTCGCCCTGAAATCAGCCTGAACCTAACTTCTGGTATTTTTGTTACCACCGCTGAAAATGTTATTGATTTAGGTAGTAATGACACCTATAAAGTTCGAGGGGTTGTTGTCCCTTGGAAAGTAGAGACCGAACTGAAGCATAAGCTATATGAACATACACAGCTAGCGATAAGCTTAGCTACAGAGAGTGGGATTGATACAACACAAGCCCCCTACATCGATGGGTTTTCTAATTCCCCCCCATTTCCGAAGCCCATTACCTTAAATAAAGCGACTGTGAATCAAACTATCAGTCCAACGAGCAGCCTCGCGGTTGGTGTTGGACGCGTTAAAGCTAATATTTTAAAGAAAGGCAAAAGTCTAAGCCCGCTGCCCTTTTCTGGGGCAACACATAAACCCCCGATGAAAAGCATAGATTTTGCGGTGGGTGTTCAAAAGAGCGATCTTCTTTTTGCTAACCATACCGTCTCTGCCGGCTTTGCAGCAAATGAGATTGCTTCAAAAACGGTATCCAGAAATCGATTGCACTCATTTTTTCTTGAGTCCCATCATAGCTTCGAAAACAGCAATCTCTGGGCACAATATACGAAAAACAGTTTATCCGGAACTTATGACTCTGACCACTATGTACATACTGGCTTTGATATGACCTCAGGAGCAAGTATTACTAGTCTCTCTACCGCATTCAATCGAAGATCAGGACTGGTTGGCTTTGATTGCGGCTATACTTATAAGCTAGCTAATATCAATGGTGTCGAACCAACTATGGGTATCGGCTATGCGGCGAGCCAAAAAAAGTCTTTACAAACCGATCCGAGTGACGAGACAAAAACGGTAGAAAAGAAAGGACTTGAAAAAACCCTAGAGGCGTCATTGGCACTCCTAGCGCCAAAAGGACTAAAAGTAACGATTGCTTGTTACTACAAAAAGCCTTTTATTACCGATCAGCAAGACCCACAGCCTATCTCTAAAGAAGGCTATTTCTCTGGTGGTTTACGGCTTGAACAAAATCTCAATGTCTAACTAGTAGCTCATTCCACCTACGGCAAGTGCGACACATACTGCTGTTTCCATTCGGTAAATCGTTGGTCCAAAGCAAATAGTATCTAAGCTAAGACCCTGGAAGAATGCATACTCTTTGTCACTCCAACCACCTTCTGGACCTATGATCCATGCTATATCTTGTGATTTTTTATTGCCACGCCAGGCACTGCCTTTTGGATCACATAAAAACATGGGTACTTTTGCTACCGGATTTATTGCCTCTTCCAGAGGTAAAGGCATATTGATGATAGGCAGCCTGTTTAAACCACATTGTTCGGCAGCATTGATAGATATTTTCTTTAACCTGGATATTTTATCCTCTTTTGTATGTTTTTTTTGACATCGCTGTGCGTGTATGATCTGGATGCGGTATACACCTAGCTCTGTTGCTTTTTGTATAATCCAACCCATTTTTTGTGCTACACAATCGGCAACAAACAATGTCTGCCTAACTTTGAGGACCCTTGATTCAGGTGTGTAACCGTTTATATGCACCTGTACCTTCTTCCCAAGCCCAACAATATGTCCTGTATATTCGCCTTCTATACCTTGGAATAGCACCACCGTATCTCCAAGTTTTTTACGTAAAACGCCAATATGATGGCTGCCTTCTTTGGATAAGGTGCATACCTGGCCTACTTCAAGCTCGGGATCTTCAACCCAGATTCTTGTCACTCGAATATATTCTCCCGAATTTCATGTTCCTTTTGAACTTGATGTGATTCTAGCCTTTCAGGTTCTTCTCCCTTGATGAACAGTTCAAACATCGTATTGGTATCTTCTGCCTCTGCTGGCTGACCTGTATTTCGATTGATTCGCATGCTAATAATATTAGCGGGCTGCATAAGAGGCTTTTCTTCTAGTAGCGTTGATCGCATGTAATCGATCCATATGGGCAATGCTAGCTTGGATCCGGGCATCTTCAAATCTTTAGCGTTATCAAAGCCGACCCAGACGCTCACAATGCTATCTTGATTGAAGCCACTAAACCATGCATCGAAGTGATCATTCGTGGAACCCGTTTTGCCACAAATATCGTTGCGACTAAGAACTTTTGCCCCCCTAGCGGTGCCGTATTTCACAACATCGCGTAGAGCGTCTCCGATTATATAAGCCGTCTCTTTTCGGATGACCGTTTTATGCTTATCTGTACTTTTCTGAGGGATAACTAAATCCTCTAGCGCTCTAAGATCTTTTTCAGAAGCGATATCATTACCATGGCGATCCTCGACACGAAGCAGCCACTCTAACTGACATAAAGTACCTTGATTGGGAAAAATACTGAATGACTGTGCTAGCTGTATAGGTGTAACCAGCCCTGTACCAAGAGATAAGGAGAGCCCGTGGACCTGTTTCTCTCGCTCAAAACCTGCCTGATCAAGAAACTGGCGTGTTTTGCTGATCCCCATCGCTTTCGTAAGACGAATAGAAACCAGGTTCCTAGATTGTATCAATGCCTGACGTAGGCGTATAGGGCCTTTGAATAGCGCATCGACATTTTTGGGCCGCCAGATAGCATTATCTCCGGTTATATCTTCTTCTATTATAGGAGAATCGTTAATCATGCTGGCCATCGTGTAACCATGTTCTAAGGCCATGGCGTAGAGGAAAGGTTTGATCGCAGAACCGGGTTGCCGGTAGGCTTGGGTAGCGCGATTGAAGTGGCTACGCTCAAACTGATACCCTCCCATCATAGCATCTAGCTGGCAAGTTAAAGGGTTTATGGCTACCAATGCACCTTGCACGATTGGTACCTGGGTTAACGACCACTGACCTTTGTGTGATACAATCATCACAACATCCCCTTCTGCGATGGGCAGGTCCGATGTTTGTAATAAGCTATCTTGGTCTTGGCATTGCGTGGTTAACCAGCAGCTATGGCTAATGTCGACTTTCAGTCTCTCTCCGTTTGCTGTGTAAACGAGTAGATAGTCTGGCGCAATAGCAAGAACAGCGGCCGCTTTGCCACCTAAAGGTGTGCTGGCAATGCGCTTGAGTTTGTTCTTCCATGCATCTATATCAAATGTGTCATCTGTTAGTAGATTCTGCGTACTCTTTCGGTATCCTTGTTTTTTATCATAAGCATCTAATCCCTTTGCGAGTGCATACTGCGCCGTTTTCTGTTTCTCGCTGTTAGCGGTAACATAGACTCGATAACCTTCATGATACGCTTTCTCTCCGAACCGTTTAAACATGGCTTGTCGTGCCATTTCAGCAACGTAACCCGCTTCTGGGAACTGTTTTTGACTAGCCTCTTTGACGACGATAGCTTCCTCTAAGGCTTGATGATACTGATAAGCATTGATGATATGGTGATCGTACATTCTTTTGAGAATGAAGTTTCGCCGCATCATCGCTGCGTGTTTATTTCTAATAGGGTTATTGTCTGATGGGGCTTTTGGTAAGCCGGCAAGGATTGCGATCTCACTAAGTGTGAGCTGATCAAGATCTTTATCAAAATAATTGTTGGCAGCAGCCACGATACCATACGCGCGATGTCCAAAGTAGATCTTATTGAGATAGAGCTCTAAAATATCACGCTTACTGAGACTTTTCTCTATGGCTAAAGCTAATAGTATTTCGTTGATTTTTCTGAGATAGGTTTTTTCACGTCCCAAGAAAAAATTACGAGCAACCTGCATGGTAATGGTACTGGCACCTTGGCTTTTCTTTCCTGTGTTCACCAAAGACTTTACGGCCCTCAACAACCCATATATATCGATGCCGTGATGCTTGAAAAAACGCTGATCCTCTGTGATTAGTAAAGCTTGGATCATCATTTCAGGAACCCGTTCAATTTTTATGGGCACACGGTGAACCTCTCCAAATGTTGCTAAAAAGACACCATCACGCGAGTATACTTTTAAAGGCTCTTGGTAGGTGACTTTCTTGAGACTGGATATATCGGGTAAATGCGCATAAAGATACAGCCCCGCCACGAGCAACCCCATAACAAAGTAACTTATTACAATCAACATGTTACGGAATATTTTTACCATTTTGCTAATCAATATTGCATACCTCATACCGTATTATAGGAGGAAGCATCGTATGTGCATAGTATTCTTAAGGTTTTTTTAGGAAATAATTATTCATGGGGTCCCACTGGCTCGTCGGGCTGCGTGTTTAACCATGCCTCTAAGATCAACACAGCACTCATCATGTCTACCTCTGCCTTATTACCTTTTTTCTTACCCAGAAGCTGTTTTGCTTCGTAGGTTGTCAATCGCTCGTCTACTGTATAGCAGCTAAGACCATATCTTTTTTCAAGATTTTTCTGGAAAACGGCTACGGCCTTAGTGAGATTTTGTTCACTACCATCCATGTTTAGTGGCCAACCCAGAACGAGCGCTTTTGGCTGATAACGTTTTATTAGTTCATCCATTTCGGCCCAGTTAGGAACCCCTTTTTGTGCAGTCACGACCTTGAGTGGATCGGCTGTTTTTGTAATGGTTTGACCAATTGCAACACCGATTGACCTTTTGCCGTAATCTAAACCCATGTAGATAGCTACCATTCTACGCGCTCCCCTCGACGGCCATCATTTTATCAACCGTTATTCCGACCGTTTCAATAGCATGCTGGTATAGTCTTTTTCGATGAATGCTTAGGCAATCTGCTGCTGTTAGCTTGGTGATAAACCAATCACCCTCTAGAACTTCTTCTTCTAACTGGCTAGATTCCCATACAGCATGACCTTGGAATAGTCTTTGCGTTTCTGGACGTATGGTTCGTATGCTCTCTGCATTCTTTATCCAGGCCATATCCTCTCTAGCTATTAGCTCGAGCATAAACCGTGCATCTTTCTCACAAGGCCCCCCAACGTAGATTTCTTTGGGTTCATCTATGGTAAAACAGCGGTTCATAACAATACCTTTTGCTCCGTTTTGATCGTGGGTATGAATATATACCACCGTTTTTTCAAAGAACCCTTTAACCCTTCTACTTGTCGCTAAAACCCGCTTAGCTAAGTTATTTAAATGATAACATTCCATAATATATTAAAAAAGCAAACATATTAGCTTATCTAATCTCTACCGTATATACCGTATTTTATAGCTTGTCTATAACCCTTTTGTGAGTATAACACCCCTTTTCATTTTAGAATAGTAGAAAATATCGCGGCTCTTTATTGTATTCAAAACCACTTGCGGGTTATCTATAGTATATTGCGAAGAGGTGATGTATTTGCATGCCATTTTTCTTAAATTTATTTGGGCTATTTGTTTCTTGGCATCTTGTATGCACTCCTGCAAAAGATCTTTCCACATACTACTCAG
>CAXGBK010000041.1:0-9272 GCA_964008345.1 uncultured Coxiella sp. | reverse complement strand
TGCAGAATAAGCAAAGGATGCATTTATAAGGACTGCTAGACAACAGAAAAGTATGGTAGTGAGAGATCGGGTTAGCATAAGATTGGTCCGGCACATCAATCAATATACTAACCATTAATGGTTTCGGATACAAATCGAAAAAAGCATACCTATGACAATAGATTATGGCTGAATGTTTTTGACGCGCAGTGCAAAACGTAAGCTAGAGAGATTAGATACATAGGTTAAGCTGTAATATGAAAGTCACGGGGTGGGATCCAGTTGTATCAATATCGTCAAAAATATTGTTATAGTGCAGGAGACGGTGTGAATTTTTCCATCAAAGATCATGTAATATAAGGTTATGATAAATAACAAATAAATAAAGTTTTTTCATTAAATATGCTATACATAAAGTAAGTTGATAAAATAGGAGGATCAAATGAGAGATAATGAAGGTTTTACGATTATAGATACACAGATGAATAAATTTATGAATAGCGTATCTGACACTAGCGATAGCATGTCCGGCTCTGGCTTTTTTGTAACAGGTAGTTGTCTTTTAATATCCGCAGCTGCTTTATTTGCAACAGTTTATGCAATTGAGGCAATCTTTCTGCTAAAAACAATGGCGAACGATCCCAATGACAAGTCACTTCTTAATGTTTTTGGGGCTTGGGTACTCGGTATTTTTGTATTACCTTTTGCTCTAGCGATTTCAGCAGTATTCCTTGCTTGTGCAGTCTCTGCGGCTATGATAGAGGGGCTAATAGCTTTAAAGAACAGATGCTTTTCGGCAGATACAAAAAGCGTTGAACAAGTATCAATTAACAGTAAAAGCAAAGAATTAGATGGTAAAGTTCCAGAAATAGGGCAAACAAATGGGATGGAGCCAGAAGATCTACAGGTAACTAAAGTACAGTTATTAGAAGAAATGGAGGGTTATTTAACACATGATGGGTATACACAAGATAAAATCAATGAACTTTCAAGCATACGTGATAGCATGTTAAAAAAGGGTTTCATTAACAAAGAGAACGATGATAACCTTCTGTTTTGCATAAACGAATATATAGAAAAATCAGAGGAGTGTCAAAAATATCCAGTTGACGAGAAATGGCAAGCGGCATAAGAAAGTTTACAGCTTAGTTTAAAAGCTGAAAAAATAACGTTGCCCTATCTACAATCTGACAAAGAAAAAGAGGCTAAGCATAAAGCTACTCTAAAAAGGCAAGATCTATTACAGAGGAGGAGGTAGCTAGCAATAGATTGGATGAGAGCGGTCTTTAGTCAGCTCTAAGAGGGGGTGCTGGACATATGCTGGTCAAAGCTATACAATCAGACCGTCTTCTAAGGGGGGTGGTAATTGAAAATAGATAACCAAGCATATTTAAAGACGTTGTCCGTAGGAGATAGCGAGTATTGCTATTATTGTGTAAAGGATTGTGCAGAAAAGTATCAGATTGCATACGACGACCTACCTATTACCCTTAAGGTCTTGTTTGAGAACATCCTTAGAAACGCTGATAAATACAAACATGCAGAAGAGCACCTTCAGGCATTTAAAAAAAGACAGTCGGTAAGCCAAAAAGTAGAGTATGCGATACCATATAAGCCTGCAAGAATTCTAATGCAGGATTTTACAGGTGTACCTTCGATTGTAGATCTTGCTGCCATGCGCGATGCCGTGTCGGACCTAGGCGGGGATGCGAAAAAAGTCAATCCACACTGCCAGATTGATTTAGTTATCGATCACTCTGTGCAGGTCATGTCTTATGGCAGTAAAGAGTCGTATCAGAAAAATGTTGAGTTAGAGTATGTGCAGAATAAAGAGCGTTATGAGTTCTTGAAGTGGGGGCAGAACGCTTTTAAAAACCATAGATTGGTGCCACCAGGTCACGGGATATGTCACCAAGTGAACTTAGAGTACTTGGCGAAAGTCGTTTGGGTGCATGAGCAGGATGATAAGCCTGCATTACTATATCCAGATACGTTAGTTGGAACCGATAGCCATACTACCATGATTAATGCGTTAGGTGTTTTGGGCTGGGGGGTCGGCGGTATCGAAGCAGAGGCTGCGATGCTTGGCCAGTCCATTGAGCTACTGCTTCCTGATGTGGTTGGGGTTTACTTAAAAGGTAGTCTGAACGATGCCGTCAGTGCAACAGATTTGGTTTTGACGATAACAGAGCAATTAAGGCGTAGCAACGTTGTTGGCAAGTTTGTAGAGTTCTACGGCCCTGGCGTAACCCTGTTGAGCTTAGCCGAGCGAGCAACTATTGCAAATATGGCTCCTGAATACGGCGCAACCTGTGGATTTTTTGCAGTAGATGATGAAACTTTGCGTTATCTGCGCTTGACAGGTCGCAGTCATAAAGAGGTTGATTTGGTGGCGGTGTATGCACGTACACAAGGCATGATGCACCAAGATAAGATGGCTAAAGAAAATTTTACAAGCCATATAGTGATAGATTTAAGTGCGGTGCAAGTTTGTTTGGCCGGTCCAAAGCGACCCCAGGATAGGGTGAATTTAACAGAGCTTGGCCTTGCTACAGAAAAAAACATACTACAGCAGGGGATAGAAATCGATATCGGTTCTCGTTATGAGGTTGCCAACACAGATTATAAAATCGGACATGGGGATGTGTTGCTTGCAGCTATCACAAGCTGTACCAATACGTCTAATCCTAGCGTTCTTATACTAGCTGGCATGCTTGCAAAGGCAGCTGTAGCAAAAGGTTTGAAAGTAAAACCTTGGGTTAAGACCTCCTTTGCCCCAGGGTCAAAGGTGGTGGTGGCTTACCTTGAAAAACTGGATCTTATTAAGCCACTAGAGCAGCTAGGATTTTATCTGGTAGGGTTTGGTTGTACGACATGTATCGGGAATTCAGGCCCGTTAGATGAGGATATCACGGAAACATTGCTAAGAGAAGGTTTAGTTGTATCATCCGTATTATCGGGCAACAGGAATTTTGAAGGTCGTATTCACCCGTATATACAAATGAATTGGCTGGCATCGCCGCCTCTTGTGATTGCATATGCACTTGCTGGAACAACAAAAATCAACCTAAGTCTCGACCCTGTTGGAACGGATTGTCAAGGTATGGCGGTGTATTTGAGAGATATTTGGCCCGATAAAAAAGAGCTTGATATAGCCATTATGAAAATTGATAGAGAGATGTTTATTGACAATTATAAGGATATATTTCTTGGTGATGATCTTTGGAAGGCGATGCCTGATAAGGTGTCGGATACCTATCCTTGGCAGGATACATCTATGTATATTCGAAAGCCCAGTTTCTTCGAAGGGTTTTCATTGGATAAAGAGAAAAAGCATGATATTAAAGGGGCTAGAGTGTTATTGCTTCTAGATGATTCTGTTACCACCGATCATATTTCTCCAGCTGGAATGATCAAACAGGACAGTCCCGCGGGACGATACTTGCAACAGCAGGGCGTTGCGGCCGAAGATTTTAACTCATATGGGGCAAGAAGGGGGAATCACGAAGTGATGGTTAGGGGAACGTTTGCAAACGTCCGTATTAAAAATCAAATCAATCCGCAAATTGAAGGAGGCTACACCACCCATGCTGATACCAAGGATGTTCTTCCTATTTACGATGCGTGCATGCGTTATCGTGAGACCTCAACGCCATTAATTGTTATGGCAGGCAAAGAGTATGGTACAGGATCTTCAAGGGATTGGGCGGCAAAAGGGTCTATGCTTCTGGGTGTTAAGGCAGTTATTGCCGAGAGTTTCGAGCGTATCCACCGTAGTAACTTGATTGGGATGGGGGTGCTGCCTTGTCAGTGGGTTCACCATACCTGGAGGGGGCTAGGGCTAGACGGCAGCGAACATTTCGATCTTATTGGGATTGAAAAAATGCAAGGGCCGCACGAGCAATTATCTCTAAAAATAACCTATGCAGATGGTGCGCAAAAACAAGTCCCAATACTTGTACGTATCGATACAGCTAAAGAGTTTGAATACTACAAAGAAGGAGGGATTCTGCCAAGTGTGCTGAAATCTCTTTTAAGAAGTAGCTAGTTAACGCAAAGTATCTAGTAATCTAGCTAAGGTTATTAAAACAAATAAGATGTTGTGATAACATGGTATACCAGTTGAGTAAAGCCGTATGGGCCAAAAAAGGAGGATTATGATCAGCTTACACGCAATGCCAAGTAGTGTTTTGTACCTTAGTTTGGGTTTGATGGTGCTATCGATTATATCGTGGGCTATTATCATTCATAAAGTTTACTATTTTTCCATGATAAGCGCACAGTTTAGAATTTTTGAACAAGAGTTTTGGTCTGGTACAGACTTGGATCGTTTCTACGAAAGAACCCTAGATCATGCCAATGCCGGAGAGGCTATCTTCTCAGCAGGGTACGGTAGTCTTCTGCAAGATAAAAAGCAGGGTTTGGCTTTTGATAATCAGATCCGTCATGCAAAAGAGAGTATGGCTTTGCAGCAGCGTAAATGGGAGGCAGGCATGCACGCGCAGTTGGCATGGTTGGCAACGATTGCGTCAGTGAGTCCGTATATAGGTTTATTAGGTACGGTGTTTGGCGTGATGCATACATTCCAAGGTTTGCTCTCCGGATCGGGAACGCAAGCTTCACTGAGTGCGGTTGCTCCAGGTATTTCTGAGGCGCTGGCAATGACAGCGCTGGGTCTATTTGTTGCCATCCCTGCAACGGTAGCCTATAACAGGCTTAGTATTTGGTTTGAAGGTTTATTGGATCGTTTTCAGCTCTTTCAAGATGAATTTATATTAGTGGTACAGAAGCAGGCATAAAGTTATGAAGAAGGGTGCTTTATTTGATGGAATCAATATGGTTCCATACTTAGATGTCATGCTGGTGTTGTTGATCATTTTTATGATTACAGCCCCTATGGCTACTCCGACTGGTCTACAGGTTCAGTTACCAGATGCCAATGCTGGCTCGGTGAAAATTCAAGATAAGCCGATGTTTCTGATAGTAACAAAAAAAGGAGAGGCTTTTTTAAAGTTTGAAGATCGAAAAATGTCACTGGTAGAGTCAGATCAAGCGATTAAGCATTGGCTGCATCAGCAAGGCTTTGCCACAACTGGAACAATTTATGTCCAGGCAGATAAGCGGCTGGTGTGGGAGCGGGTTTTACAGACCGTCGTCAGAGTGCATAATTTGGGGTGGGGCAAATGGGCATTGCTTTCAGAATAGTGCATGCAGGTTAAAAATGGTAGCGCAATCCAAGGCCAAAATAGTCTGAACCAACATGAATTCCAGGTACTTTCGGATAAAAAAGACCATAGCAGCGAGATCTATGGTGGATTCGCCATATAATATCCCATTTTCGTAGTGCTGGATGAGAAAGATGCCATTCAAACATCAGGTAGCAAAGCCAGCGAGTAGAATAGACACTTTGGCCTGTGTGTAAGCTGGCCAGGTGCGCTTTTTTATCAGGCAGAAAACCGTAATAGGATACGCCAACCCCAGCTGTGTAGCCGAGCTTTATAGGCCATGAGCTAGGGGTTAAGTCATGAATGGTCGTAGCTAAGAAAGGATTGAGTCCTAGGCCTTTAGGGTGAAAGCCTTGATAGGGATAGGATAGATTGAGGTGCGCGGATTGATATAGCCCAGATGATTGTAAGTTTGGAAATAAACGCCATAGGAGCTGCCACTTAGGGGGGAGTTTGTACCCAATATCAAGCCCGACTAGATAGTTTGGTTTTGGGTTGTAGGAGAAGATCAGTGCGTTCCCAAGGTCCTTTTGGGTGAATTGGCCATGAAAAAAAGCCACTTGTCCGCCCTGAGTGGCAAATGTAAGAGCTGGAAGCAGTACTAGGCAAAGTGCAAAGATAGGGTGTTTTGGTTTTCTCATGTAGCAACGAGGTTGCACGCATCTCGCATAGCGGCTAGCAAAGTAGGCTGTTGGGCAATCGCTACATCGAGCATTTCATTAAGGGTATTTTTTGAAAAAGTTTGGCCTTCTGCGGTTCCTTGAATTTCAACAATTTCAGCATGCTCAGTTAATATAATATTGCAGTCGACATCGGCATTAGAGTCCTCTTTGTAGTCTAGGTCAAGTAAAACTTCTTGATTGATATAGCCAAGAGATACCGCGGTTATAAGATGTGTAATAGGGTCCTCGTGAATTTTTTTTGCATATTGCAGCGCTTGGATCGCCTGCAAAAGAGCGACCATGCAGCCATTAATAGCGGTTGTTCTTGTGCCGCCATCAGCTTGTAGTACATCACAATCAAGAATGATAGTGTGGTCGCCAAGTTTTTTTAAGTCGATGCAGCTGCGCATACACCGCCCAATCAGTCGTTGAATTTCAATCGTTCTGCCAGTTTGCTTGCCGCGAGATGCTTCGCGATCGCATCGACTGTGCGTGGATCTAGGTAGCATGCTATATTCAGCTGTTAACCAGCCTTGATTACTGTCTTTGAGGAATTTAGGGACGCCTTCAGATATACTTGCTGTGCAGAGTACTTTGGTATCTCCGCAGCTAACCAGGACAGACCCTTCTGGATGCTTGGTGAATGCAGTCTCGAAAGAAAAAGGGCGCATCTCATGGTTTTTTCGGTTGTTTCTTCTGGCCATTGATCATCCTATAAAATATAAAATTATACCTGATATTTATTGTTCATGCTAGCGCCAAAGCGTCTTTAAAGGTGGAATGTATTAGGGGTTCATGATTTTAAGTGGTTTGCAAAGTATTCGTTGCGTAATGGAGCTGGTTTCGCTAATATGATCAAAAATATTGTATGGGTGTGGTGCGTATGAGTGGCGGTCTTATTATTGTTTTTACGGCAGCATCAGGGACGGGTAAGACAACTTTGGCACGGAAGTTGATTGAGCAAGATGGTATGCTAAAGGCATCGGTTTCCTACACAACAAGGGAGAGGCGCTCTGATGAGGTAGACGGTGAGAGCTATCATTTCGTAAGCTCCGAGCAATTTAGCGATATGGTGGATAGGGGGGATTTCTTAGAGCGCACAAGTATATACGGTAATAAGTACGGGACTGTCAAACAAGAGGTGGATAAGATTATCTCCCAAGGCAAAGATGTGGTGCTGGTTTTAGACTGGCAAGGTGCCGCTATTCTTAAGGATAAATGTTCAAATGTCGTAAGTATTTTTCTTTTGCCACCAAGCTTGAATTTGTTAGAGCAGAGATTGGAAAACCGATCTATGGGGCAGGAAAAGAATCTTTCTGAGCGAAAAGAGCGGGCCAACAGTGAGCTATTACATGGTGTGGATTTCGATTATATTGTCGTAAACGATAACTTGGATGCAGCATTGGCTGAGCTTGCAGCCATCGTGACTGCCGAGCGCCTAAAAGCTCCTAGGCAAATTAACAGACATGCTCACATCGCACAAATGGTGACAAAAGATTAGGCTGTCACCCGGCCAGGTCAAAATAAGCATATAAATGTTTGCAAAATATTCTGTTTTAATATATAATCGTGACTCTCGTATTAAATGGTGAAACATCGCAATGGCCAGAGTTACAATCGACGACTGTCTTCTTTATGTCCCAAACCGTTTTGAGCTTGTTTTGAAGGCGGCGAACAGAGCTCGTGAGCTTAGTAACGGCGCTAAAACAACAGCGGACGTGGACAAAGGCGTCCATCATAAGCCTACAGTTTCCGCTCTTAAAGAGATTGCAGAAGGAAAAACAAGTATTTCTGCTGAAAAGACCGAAGAAGAGGTCATGGACGCACTATTTGGTGAGTTGAATAAAATAGACGATCATAGCGATTTGTTTGATGACGACATCGTCTAACTAGTACTTGTTTACGCAAAAAAATCTGGTATTCTTAATTTAAGCCTAACCGCAAAGGCAGTGTTGCTTAAGTCCTATCCCAGTCTGAAAAGTCAATTATCCTATCTGCCAGAGAGTGAACTGGCTACCATCAGTCGCGCATTGGCTCTTGCAAGCAAGGCGCACAAGGGGCAAAAGAGAAAAACCGGAGAGCCTTATATCATCCATCCTGTTGCAGTAGCTGAAATTATTGCCAATTTGAAGTTGGATTCGCGCTGTGTATCAGCTGCTTTATTGCATGATGTGATTGAGGATAGTCAATATAAGCATAGCGATCTGCAAAAGCAGTTTGGCGATGAGGTGGCCAATTTGGTGGAAGGTGTCACCAAGATCCAAAAAATGCCTGCAAGAACACGAAAGGAAAGTCAGGCAGAGAATTTTCGTAAAATGCTTATGGCGATGTGCAAAGATATACGAGTATTGATTATTAAATTAGCAGATCGCTTGCACAATATGGAGACCATCGCCATTATGCCTCGTGATAATCAAGTGCGTATCGCAACAGAGACGTTAGATATTTATGCGCCTTTGGCAAGACGTTTAGGCATCAATACGCTTGCAGCAAGTCTAGAAAGCTTAGGTTTTGAGGTGCTACATCCAAAGCGTTCGGCTGTGGTAAAAAATGCGATTGATAAGTTGCAGGGTTGTAATAAGATGGTGTTAGAAGAGTTGGTTGTGGGCATCAAAGAAAAGTTAACGGAATGTGGTGTGCAATTTAACTTTGTGAAGGGTAGAGGGAAGCATGCGTATAGTACTTATAAGAAAATGCGCGATAAAAAGATATCTTTTGCAGAAATAACAGATATGTTTGCTATCAGAATTTGTGTGAAAAGCAGAGAAGATTGCTACCGAGCGCTCGGTGTTATGCATGAGCTGTTCAGGCCGTTACATAATACTTTCAAAGACTACATTGCGCTGCCAAAGGCGAATGGGTACCAATCCTTACACACCATTTTGTTTGGGCCAAATACAGCAAAAATAGAAGCGCAAATACGAACATATGATATGGATAAAATAGCAGACAGTGGTGTCGCAGCGCATTGTTTGTATAAAGCTAAGGAAAAAAATATTAGTGTTCAGCACATACAGGCGCAAGAATATTTAGGCCGTATAATGGCGCTACAGAAGCATGTTGGAACAACTTTAGAGTTTATGGAGCACGTTAAGATCGATTTATGTCCAGATGAGATCTACGTGTTTACCCCTCAAGGAGATATTATTGAGCTGCCCATAGGTGCCTGTGTGTTAGATTTTGCTTACGCCATTCACACAGACATGGGCAACAAATGCCTAACCGCAAAAGTTGATCAGCAAATTAGGCATTTATCAACTATGCTACAAAATGGCCAAACGGTCACGGTCACAACACACGAAAGTGTTACTCCTAATGATCTATGGCTTGAGTGGGTTAGGACAGCTAAAGCAAAAAGTGCTATTCGTTATATTTTACGTACTAAACGTAAAGAGGATATCTTAAG